>NZ_JAPWHT010000799.1:0-2218 GCF_027270795.1 Streptomyces sp. ActVer | reverse complement strand
CCGTCGCGGTCACCGGCTACGTCGGCCTGCTCGCCGGCCCCGCCCTCATCGGCGCTCTCACCACCGTCACCGCACTGCCGCACGCGCTGCTGCTGCCCGCCCTCCTCGCCGCAAGCGTCGCCGTGCTCGCACCCAAAGCCTTGGAGAAAACGACCCCTTGACCCGCACCTCCGCCTCCCCGACCGGCGTGGACGCCCTGATCCTCGACTACAACGGAGTCCTCGGTCTCCAGCCCAGCACCGCCATGTGGACCCGTCTCGCCGACCTCGCCGAGTGGCCCGACCGGCATCTCCCCTCGTTCCAGGACGCCTTCTGGGCTCCCCGCAACGCATACGACGCAGGGGAACTGAGCGATCTCGCCTACTGGGCCAAGGTCCTCGGACACCATCCCGGCCCACGGTGGCTGCGCACCCTGCGGGCCGCCGACACCGCCATGTGGACCCGCACCGATCCGTGCGTCCTCGATGTCCTGTACCGCGCCCGGGCCGCGGAGCTGCCGATGGTGCTGCTCTCCAACGCCCCAGCCCACCTCAGCGACGTCCTGGACGCCACCGTCTGGCGGCGCGAGCTGATGGACGACGCCTTGTACTCCGCCCGCCTGGGCCTGTGCAAGCCCGACCCGGCCGCGTACGAACACGCCCTGGCCGCCACCGGCGTCGCCGAGCCAGCACGCGTGCTGTTCGTCGACGACCGCGAGGACAACTGCCGGGCCGCCGCCCAGCTGGACCTGCGCACCCTCCACTACACCGGCCAATCCGCCTACCTGGAACGGCAGTTGCTGCCTGCCCTCGCGGCCAGCACCGGTTCCTGACTGCGCACCGCGCCGCTCACCCCTCGGCCCCAACCCTCAGGACTTTCGTGCCCGACACCGAAGAGATCGACGGCGACGTCTACGTCTCCCCCCGCTACCTCGCCGCCAGCACTTACACCGGAGACCCGGCTCTGGAACCGCTGCTCGCGCTCGGCTTCGACCTGCGTCACGACGACCTCGGCAACGTGTATGTCACCGCGCCCGATCACCGCGTCCGACTCGGCTATCTGCCCGAGGGAGACGACGACGGGCTGTGGCGCATCAACGCCTACAAGGACTCGTTCGGCCCGCCGGAGTGGGGCGTCTGCTTCAACGACCGCGTCCCCACCGAGTTCGTCCGTGCCTTCACCACCGCACTCGCCGAGGCGTACGAGCGTGGCCCGGACGCCTACCTCGCCAGGCCGGCCGCCGGGGTCGACGAGCACGATCCCTTTCTGGCTGTCGTGCCCGTGCTGAAACAGGGCTGGGAGATCGACCGCCCGCGCTGGGGCGTCTTCGCGGTCCAGTCCCCCGACGGGTTCGCCGGCCTGGAGTTCACCACCGGCGACCTCGATCCGGAAACCGAGCTGACCACACGCGACGCCCGGTGGCAGATGTGGGCGGGCAAGTCCATCGACCGGCCCGTCTGGTACGCCACGGCCAGCACCGACACTCCCGTCGCCCTGCTCACCGCCGTCACCGAGTGCGTCGCCGATCCGGCTCCCCTGCCCCGGTGGCGCGAGGAGACCTTCAGCTACATCAAGGGCATGGCCCAGCTCACCCCGATCCTTCCGCCCGGACCGCTGGCCCCGACCCCGCTCGACGTGCGGAGGGCCGCCGCATCCCGCCGCCCGGCCCCGCTCCCCGCGGCCAGCGTCCCGCGCTGGAGCACCACCAGCCGACCGGCCCTGCCCCGTCCACGCCGATAGGACCAGCCCGCCCCCCATCGGAGACCCCTCTTGTCCCTGCAGGCCCCCGAGTTCTTCGCCGAGCTGTGCCTCCCGTTCCACAACAGCACGGTCGTGGGCAACACGTACTTCGCCGCCCCCGTCCCCGGCACACCTCTGCGGCTGCGGATCGACTTCACCGGCACCATCCACGCGGACACCTACGGCGGCCTACGCCTGGCGGTCGTCCACCCGGCCCGCGGCGAGATCGACGCCGTCGCCCTCAGCTTCCTCGACCACGGCACCTTCCACCGCCGCGACGAAGCGACCAACACCCGGCCGAACACCAAGCAGCACGGCACCTTCGACAAGTACCACCGCCCCGGCCGGCCCCCGTGGGAGGGAGCCGTCACCACCGGGCTGCGCGACGCCATCGAGCAGTACACCGCCGTCTGGTTCCCGGGCGCCTGGACCGCGTCCGCGCCGAGCCGCGCCGCAGGCCGGACCGCGCAGACCGCGCAGACCGCGCCCCTCGCGCCGG
>NZ_JAPWHT010000798.1:0-2226 GCF_027270795.1 Streptomyces sp. ActVer | reverse complement strand
GCTCTTCTGGGCTCCGCAGGGCGCGCGTCCGCCTCGGTGGAGTGCTTCTCCCCCACGCCGACCGCCGGCCCTCCGCCACCCGCCCGCCTCGCAGCCCGCAAGGCACGCCGAGCGGCGTCAGCGGGCCGGGGCTCTCCGACCGAGAGGGTCCCACCGGCCGGGAGGGCGTCACCGGCCGGGAGCGACTCACGGGCCGAAAGCGTCTCGCCTGCCGGTGACGTCTCCGTGCCAGGCGAGTCCGCCTGTTCCAGCTGATGCAGCTGTTCCCGCTCGTCCTGCCGATCCCTCTCTTCCTGCCGATCCGGCCGATCCGGCTGCTCCAGCTGCTCCGGCCGATCCGTCGAAGACGTCACGTCGACCTCCTCAGCGAGACCAGGTCGGACAGCTCGCGGTCGGTCAGTTCCGTCAGGGATGCCTCGCCGGAGCCGAGGATCGCGTCGGCCAGGGCCCGCTTGGAGGCGAGCATCTCGGCGATGCGGTCCTCGACGGTGCCCTCGGTGATGAGGCGGTGGACCTGGACGGGCTGGGTCTGGCCGATGCGGTAGGCGCGGTCGGTGGCCTGCTCCTCCACGGCGGGGTTCCACCAGCGGTCGAAGTGGACGACGTGCCCCGCGCGCGTGAGGTTGAGGCCCGTGCCGGCCGCCCTGAGGGAGAGGACCAGGATCGGCGTCGCCCCGCTCTGGAAACGGTCGACCATGTGCTCGCGCTCGGCCACCGGCGTACCCCCGTGAAGGAGTTCCACGGGGACCGCGCGTGCCGCGAGGTGGTGGGTGATCAGCTTGGCCATGCCCACGTACTGCGTGAAGACGAGCGCCGAGCCGTCCTCGGCGAGCAGCGTGTCCAACAGCTCGTCCAGGAGGGCGAGTTTGCCGGAGCGGGCGGCCTGACGGGCTGCCCCTCCTCCGCCGCCGAGGTGCTCGCCGGTGTCCTCCTTCAGATACAGCGCGGGGTGGTCGCAGATCTGCTTGAGCGCGGTGAGGAGCTTGAGGACCAGGCCGCGCCGGGCGATGCCGTCGACACTCTCGATCGCCAGCATCGACTCGCGGACCACGGCTTCGTACAAGGAGGCCTGTTCGCGGGTGAGGGGGACGGGGTGGTCCGTCTCCGTCTTGGGGGGCAGCTCGGGGACGATGCCGGGGTCGGACTTCTTGCGACGGAGGAGGAAGGGGCGGATCAGCCGGGCGAGGCGGGTCACGGCCTCCTCGTCCTCGCCGTTCTCCACCGCGCGCGCGTGCCGGGCTCGGAAGGACTTCAGAGGGCCGAGCAGCCCCGGAGTCGTCCAGTCGAGCAGGGCCCACAGTTCGGAGAGGTTGTTCTCCACGGGGGTGCCGCTCAGGGCGACCCTGGCCGGTGCGGGGATCGTCCGCAGCGCCTTGGCCGTCGCCGAGTACGGGTTCTTCACGTGCTGGGCCTCGTCCGCGACGACCATGCCCCACTTCAGGCGGGAGAGCTGAGGTGCCGTCGACCGCATCGTCCCGTACGTGGTGAGGACGAACCCGTTGTCCATGTTTTCCGGGGACTCAAGGGAGCGGCCCGGCCCGTGGTAGCGGCGCACGGGCACGCCCGGGGCGAACCGCTCGATCTCCCGCTGCCAGTTGCCGAGCAGCGAGGCGGGGCACACCACGAGGGTCGGTTCGGTGCGCGCCCGCTTCAGGTGCAGCGCGATGAGGGTGACGGTCTTGCCGAGGCCCATGTCGTCGGCGAGGCAGCCGCCGAGGCCGAGGGAGGTCATGAGGTCGAGCCAGGCCAGTCCGCGGAGTTGGTAGTCCCGGAGGGTGGCCTTCAGGGCGGGGGGCGGCTCGGCGGGTTGCAGGCCGGTCGTGAGCCGGTCGCGCAGGGCGGCCAGCGCGCCGACCGGCACCGCCTCGACCGTCTCGCCGTCGACCTCCGCGCTGCCGGTGAGGGCCACGGAGAGGGCGTCGACCGGGTCGAGCAGACCCAGTTCGCGCTTGCGCGCCTTGCGGACGAGGGCCGGGTCGACGAGCACCCACTGGTCCCGCAGCCGCACGACGGGGCGGTGTGCCTCGGCGAGCGCGTCCATCTCGGCCTCGGAGAGCGGGTCGCCGCCGAGCGCCAACTGCCAGCGGAACTGGAGCAGTTCCTCGCTCTCGAAGAAGCCCGTGCCGTCCGTGGCCGAGCCCGGCGCCGAGCGGACGACCGCCGCCGCGCTCAGGTCCTGGGCGAGGTCACGGGGCCAGTGCACGGCGACCCCGGCCGCGCCGAGGC
>NZ_JAPWHT010000797.1:0-2227 GCF_027270795.1 Streptomyces sp. ActVer | reverse complement strand
CCGAGCGCCACCCGGCCACCGGGTCCGCGAGCCGTGCGCCCACGGAGTCCGCGGATCAGCCTGCCGCCGGGTCCGGGCCTGGTCCGGTCCGCCGTCCTGCCGTTCACTGTCTTCTCGTTCATCGCGGGTACGTCAACGCCTTTCACTTGCGTGTCGGGTGCGGGTCGGAGCCGAAGCCGTGACTCAGCCGCGCGCTGCCACGAACTCCTTGATCGAGGCGGTCACGTAGTCGAGCATCTCGTCGGTGAGCGCCGGGTAGACCCCGATCCAGAACGTGTGCTCGGTGATGATGTCGCTGTTGGTCAGGTCGCCGACCACACGGTGGGGCTGGTCGATGTAGGCGGGATGCCGGGTGAGATTGCCGGCGAACAGCCGCCGGGTGCCGATCTTGCGGTCCTCCAGGTGGGACACCAACTCCGCCCGGCCGAACGGGGCTTCGGGGTCCACGGTGATGACGAATCCGAACCAGCTCGGGTCGGAGCGGGGGGTGGCCTCGGGCAGGATCAGCCCGGGTACGCCGTCCAGGCCCTCGCGCAGCCGCCGCCAGTTGCGCTTGCGGGCGTCGATGAAGTCGTCGAGCTTGGCGAGCTGGGTCAGACCGAGGGCGGCCTGGATGTCGGTGGCCTTCAGGTTGTAACCGACGTGCGAGAAGATGTACTTGTGGTCGTAGCCGGCCGGCAGGGTGCCCATCTGGTACTTGAACCGCTTGAGGCACTTGTCGTTCTCGCCCGGCTCGCACCAGCAGTCCCGGCCCCAGTCCCGCAGCGACTCCACGATCCGGGCGAGCGCCAGGTTCGAGGTCAGCACACAGCCGCCCTCGCCCATCGTGAGGTGGTGCGCCGGATAGAAGCTGACCGTGGTCATGTCGCCGAAGGTGCCGGTGAGCTGTCCGTCGTACAGCGAGCCGACCGCGTCACAGTTGTCCTCGATGAGGAACAGGTCGTGTTCCTCGGCGAGTTGGGCGATCGCGGTGACCTCGAAGGGGTTGCCGAGCGCGTGCGCGATGATGATCGCCCGGGTCTTGGGCCCGATGGCGGCGGCCACCTTGTCCGCGGTCGCGTTGTACGTCGTCAGGTCCACATCGACGAAGACCGGTACGAGCCCGTTCTGCAGGATCGGGTTGACCGTGGTGGGGAAGCCCGCCGCGACGGTGATGATCTCGTCGCCCGGCTTCAGCCGCCGGTCCTCCAGATGGGACGAGGTGAGCGCCGAGACGGCGAGGAGGTTCGCCGAGGAGCCGGAGTTGGTGAGATGGGCCTTGCGCCGCTTCATCCGCCTGGCGAACGCCGACTCGAATTTGCGCTGGCTGCGTCCGGCGGCGATCCGCATGTCGAGGGCGGCTTCCACCAGCGCCACCCGGTCCTCCACCTCGAGGACCGCGCCCGAGGGCCAGATCTCCGTCGTGCCGGGCACGAACTCCCGTGCCGGTGTGCTGACTTCGTGGTACGCGCGGACCGCGTCGAGCACCGTTTCCTTGGGGTCGCTCATCATCCTGTCCTTTCGTCGACGGGCGGCATCACGGCCGCGAGCAGTTCGCGCAATGAGGTGTCCAGCGGGCGGCGCGGCGTCCAGCCGAGCAGTTCGCGCGCCAGGGAGATGTCCAGGGACTGCCACTCGACGTCGTTGCGGTTCGGCGGCGCGCCGCCCTCCTCGCTCACCGGAACCTCGAGGCCGCTGAGCGCGATCATCCGGTCGATCAGGTCCCGGACCGGCACGGCCTCGCCGCGGCCCACGTTGATCACGCGCCCCCTGACTCGCGCGCTGGGCGCGACGGCAGCGGCCACCACGGCGTCCGCCACGTCCCGTACGTCCACCAGGTCGCGGGCGGCCCGCAGCGGCGGCAGCCGCAGCTCGTCCGGCTTCTCGCCGAGGGCGTCGGCGCGGGCGGGCCCGGCGAGATGCCGGGCGACCTGGCCGAAGAGACTGGCCACGGAGATCCCGGGGCCGATCACATTGGCGAGCCGGAGCACCACCGCGTCCGCGTCCTGATCCCGTACGGCCCGCGACACGGCCTGGGTGCCGAGGAGTTTGGTACGCCCGTACGGGGTGACGGGCGCCGGCGGCCAGTCCTCGGCGATGGCTCCTCCCGGAGTGCCCGCCCCGTACTCGTGGACGCTGCCGAGCTGGATCAGCCGGGGTCTGCGCGGCTGCCGGGGGAGTGCGGCGAGCGCCTCGGTGACCTTGGTGACCAGCTCGGCGTTGCTGGCGGCCATCTGAGGCTCGTCGG
>NZ_JAPWHT010000796.1:0-2245 GCF_027270795.1 Streptomyces sp. ActVer | reverse complement strand
CCCGCTGGCCGCTCACCACGATCGGCGAACTCGCGCGCGGGGGCGCACTCCAGCTGCGTACGGGCGGAAACGGCGGCCACGCGCGCGTGCCCGTCCTCACCGACCACGACGTCCTCGCCGGAACAGCGCCCTCCGGAACGCTGCCCGAGAGCGACGAGGAACCCGTCCTCACCGAGCCCGGAGACATCGTCGTCCCCGTACTCGGCGGTGGCGCCATCGCGCGTGTGGTCGACGAGGCGACCGCGGGCGCCGCCCTCGGCCGCAACCTCGCGCTGCTGCGGCCCGACCCGGCCGCCATCGACCCGTGGTTCCTCGCCGGCTTCCTGCGCGGCACCGCCAACAACCGCCAGGCCAGCAGCTACGCGTCCACCGCGACCCGCCTCGACGTCCGCCGCCTCCAGGTGCCCCGGCTGCCACTGGACCAGCAGCGCACGTACGGCGAACGGTTCCGGGCGCTCGCCGAGTTCGAGGAGGCGCTACGGCTGGCCGGCCGCCTCGGCGAGCAACTGGTCCGCGGCATGTACGACGGCCTGACGGACGGCACTGTCGAGCCCGGCTGAGACGGTTGGGGCGGACGGAGCGATCAGCACGACAACGGTTCGGTACAACCCGGGAACAGTTGTCCTTGTCGGCCTATACGCTCGGACTTCCAACTCGTAGGTTCGTCCTTCGTCCGTCGTACGCCCGACCTTCGTCCGTCCTCATCAGGCCTCCAGGAGCAACCATGCAAGGCCACGGCCAGGCGCAGCCGGTGAAGCCGCCACCCTCGACCGGGTTGCTGGTCTTCCTGCGCGTGTTCTTCGTGGTGATCTCGGTGTGCAGCTTCGGCCTGCTCGGCTGGACGATGATGCTGCGCCTGGCACTCGTGACCCGGAAGTCGCTGGACTGGGGCCTGTTCGTGGCCACCCTGGCGGCCGAGATCCTCGGACTCGTCCTGCTCGGCACCGAGCCCGGCGAAGAGATCCACACCGTCGGCGGCTGGCTGGGCCTCGCCCTGCTCTTCGGCTCGCTCGTGGTCGTGATCGCGTACTACCTCTCGGCCGACATCCGCCACTTCCACCAGCTCGGCTACGCGGCAGCGGGCTACGCGCAGCACCAGCAGGCCCCGTCGCCCGTGTACGGCTACCCGCAGCAGCAGTCGCCGTACAACGCCGCGACGGGCCCGCACACCCCGGTGCCCCCGATGGCGCCGATACCCCAGCCGGCCACGCCCCAGCCCGGCACGCCGACCCCGACCCCGCCGCCCCAGCCGCAGCGCCCCGCGCCGGCCAGGATCGACCAGGTGCGCGCCGAGCTCGACGAGCTGAGTGACTATCTCCGCAAGCACGAGGACGGCAGGTGACCGTGGCGCCGGGACGTGTGATCACCGGCCGCTACGAACTGTCCACGCTCATCGGACAGGGCGGCATGGGCCAGGTGTGGACGGCGTACGACCAGCGCCTCGACCGGCGCGTCGCCGTCAAGCTGCTGCGCCCCGACAAGGTCGCGGGCGCCGAGGCCGACGAACTGCGCCGCCGCTTCGTGCGCGAGTGCCGCGTCACCGCCCAGGTCGACCACCCCGGCCTGGTCACCGTCCACGACGCGGGCAGCGAGGGCGAGGAGCTGTTCCTCGTCATGCAGTACGTCGACGGCGCCGACCTCTCCGACCACCTCGCCGAACACGACCCGTACCCCTGGCAGTGGGCCGTCTCGGTCGCCGCCCAGCTCTGTGCCGTGCTGTCCGCGGTGCACGCCGTGCCGATCGTCCACCGCGACCTCAAGCCGCGGAACGTGATGGTCAAGCAGGACGGCACGGTCACCGTCCTCGACCTCGGCGTCGCGTCGGTCATGGACACGGACACCACCCGCCTCACCCACACGGGCTCACCCATCGGCTCGCCCGCCTACATGGCCCCCGAGCAGGCGATGGGCGGCGCGGTCGGGCCGTACACGGATCTGTACGCGCTCGGGGTGCTGATGCACGAACTCCTCAGCGGGGACGTGCCGTTCTCGGGCTCCACCGCGCTCGGCGTGCTCCACCGCCACCTCTACGAACCGCCCCTCCCGGTCCGCCGCCTGCGCCCCGAGGTCCCGGAAGCGCTCGAAGCGCTCGTGCTGCGGCTGCTCTCGAAGGACCCGCAGCACCGCCCGGACTCCGCGCAGGAGACGTACGAGCAACTGCTGCCGCTGCTTCCCGCGCGCGGGATCCCGTCCGGCGGCCCGCTCGACCCCACCCGCCCCTTCCTGCGCCCGCACGCCCCCTGGC
>NZ_JAPWHT010000795.1:0-2248 GCF_027270795.1 Streptomyces sp. ActVer | reverse complement strand
CGACGAGCAGCCACTCCGCGAGCCGGTGCTTGCGCATCACGCGCGTGGCCAGTCGACGGCCCTTCTCCGTCAGCTCCAGATGCCGGTCGCCGGCGACGTGCAGCAGACCGTCACGCTCCATGCGGGCGGCGGTCTGGCTGACGGTGGGCCCACTCTGGTCCAGGCGCTCGGCGATGCGGGCGCGCAGGGGGACCACGCCATCCTCTTCGAGCTCCAGGATGGTGCGGAGATACATCTCCGTGGTGTCGATGAGTGCGGACATGCTGTTCGTCAGGCGGGAGTCTCGGCGGTGGCGGTCAGGACCGCGCGGCCGAGTATGTGGCCCGCCATGGTGAACCCGAGGACCGCCGGCGTGGCGTCGGCGGCCACGCCGATGGACTCGACGGCGAGGGCATGCACCACGACGAAGTAGCGGTGCATGCCGTGCCCGGCCGGTGGGGCGGCGCCGATGTAGCGGGCTGCGCGTGCGTCGTTGGGCAGTTGGAAGGCGCCCTCGGGAAGGCCCGAGCCGGTGTCGTCGCCGGCGCCCTCGGGCAACTCGGTGACGGCGGCGGGGATGTCGGCGACCGCCCAGTGCCAGAACCCGGACCCGGTGGGGGCGTCGGGGTCGTACACGGTGACGGCGTAGCTCTTGGTGCCTTCCGGGGCGCCGCTCCAGGACAACTGCGGAGAGACGTCCTTCCCGCCGGGGACGCCGGACATGCCGGAGAGCTGCTCGGGCGACCAGGCGGCGCCGTCGGTGACGTTGGTGCTCGTAACGGTGAAGGAGGCCGCCTCGGGGAGGCGGGCGAAGGGGTCGTTGGCGCTCATGCGCGTCGTTCCTTTCAGGCTGTGCTGTGGGGTGGCGGTGGTTGCGGCAGTGATGCGGCCGACGAAGGGGCTGCAGCGTCGCGCAGAGGGATCCCTGCAGACTTCCGCCCGACGATGAAATCGACGATAACACAGATAATCGATTATCTACTGGATCGTCTACGATGACGGCATGACCCAGACGGCCCACACCCCGACTTCGCCGGGCAAGCAGATGCTCTCCGAGCAGGTCTACGCACACCTGCGGGACGCGATCATGCGCGGGGAGTACGCCCCCGGCCACGCCCTCAAACCGCAGGACCTCGCCAAGGAACAGGGCGTGAGCCTGGCCGTCGTGCGCGAGGCGCTCGTGCGGGTGGTCGGCGAGGGTCTCGCCGACCGGCTGCCCAACCGCGGCTTCGCCGTCCCGTCCTTCTCCGACAGCCGCTGGCAGGAGATCACGGAGGCCCGCCGGACCGTCGAACCGGTCGTGCTGCGCATGTCCGTCGAGCGCGGCGACGTCGACTGGGAGGCCCGTGTACGAGCCGCCCACCACCGTCTGGCGCGCACTCCGGCATACGTTCCGGAGGAGGGCGGGTACTACAGCAGCGCATGGTCCGAGGCCCACCGGGTCTTCCACCGCACCCTGTTGGAAGGCTGCGGCAACCCCGTCCTGCTGGAGACCGTCGACCGGATGTGGACCGCGAGCGAACTGGCTCGCCGCTGGTCGGCACACCGCAACCCCGACCGGGACGGCGTCGACGAACACCGCCGACTGGAGGAGGCGGCGCTGGCCCGCGACGCCGACACCGCGGCCGAGGTACTGGCCCAGCACCTCACCCAGACCGCGGCCGGACTGACCGACTCCACCCACCACGAACCCGCGAAACGAAGCCGGTGAGGCCGTGGTTGGCGTAGAGCGCCGCCGTCCCTCTGGGTCTTCCCCGTCACTCTTCCCCGTCACCGACGCCCGTACGGACTGTTCCTTGCGCGGCCACGCCGCCGCGGACAAGCCCTCCCCGGGCTACATGAGGGCCCCAACCTGGCTGGTGCCACGGCGCACGGGACCGTACCGTCCGCCGCCGCGGGCGGGTGCGGTGGTGGACCGGCAGTTCCTCACTGACGTGAAGGCTGCCGCTGGGCGTGGATGTGGGCGTGGGCGAAGATGTGGGCGTGGGCGTGGACGAAGTCAGTCGGAGTTCTATCGTGGATGGCGTGACCTACCGCGAGTTCCGTGCGCCGACCGGGCTGCTGCCGGTGGTGGCTTGTCTGTGGCGCAACGACACCCTCGTGGACGGGGCGGAGCGGGTGGTTCCGGACGGCTGTGTCGATCTGGTCTGGCTGGGCGACGGCCCGCCGCTCGTTGTCGGCCCCGACACCGGCCCGGTGCTGTGGGAGCCGACCGGTGCGCCGACCTGCGGCGTACGCCTGCGACAGGGTGCCGCGGGCGACGTGCTGG
>NZ_JAPWHT010000794.1:0-2267 GCF_027270795.1 Streptomyces sp. ActVer | reverse complement strand
CGCGAGCGCGCTGCTCGTCGCCGTGGCGGCCGCGCTGCTGGCCGTGCCGGCCGGCAGCCCCGCACTCGTCTACGCCGCGGTGGCGCTGTGGGGGCTCGGCTGGGGAGGCGCCCCCACCCTGTTGCAGACGGCCGTGACCGACGCGGGCGGCGACTCCGCGGACGCCGGGCAGGCCGCGCTCGTCACGCTGTGGAACGCGGCGATGGCCGGCGGCGGGGTGGCCGGAGGCGTCCTGCTCGACCGCCTCGGCACGGGTTCGCTCCCGTGGAGCGTGCTTTTGCTGCTGATTCCGGTGGTGGTTGTGGTGGGCCGGGCCCAGGGGTTCCCTGCAGGGGGCGAGCGGTAGTTCTGAGGCTGCGGGCCGTCCGTGGCTTGTCGCGCAGTTCGCCGCGCCCCTTACAGGGCGGGGCCTGCCGGACGCACCCCTCAGGGGCGCGGGGAACTGCGCGCTCAGCCGAGGACCACCCGCAGACAACAGTCCGTGCTCAGCCTGGGACTAGCAGCCGACGGCAGTCACCAGCGGCCTTCCACCTGCTCCTTGACGCGCCGGTCGTACAGGTCGGAGATCGCGGCCAGCGTCTCCGCGGAAAGCGGCGACAGCTTGCCGGCCGCCGCGTTCGCGCGGGCCTGCTCGGGCGAACGGGCGCCGGGGATGACCGTGGTCACGCCGGGCTGCTGGACGATCCAGGCCAGCGCCAGCTGGGCCGGAGTGACGCCCTCGGGGGCAAGCGCGGAGAACTCGGCGGCAGCCTCGACACCGGTGGCGTAGTCGACGCCGGAGAACGTCTCGCCCTGGTCGAAGGCCTCACCGTGGCGGTTGAACGTACGGTGGTCGTTCTCCGCGAAGACCGTGTCCTTCGTGTACTTGCCGGAGAGCAGCCCGGAGGCGAGCGGCACGCGGGCGATGATGCCGACGCCGGCCTCCCGCGCCGCGGGCAGGACCCGCTGGAGGGGCTTCATGCGGAACGGGTTGAGGATGATCTGGACGCTGGCCACACCCGGCCGGGCGATCGCGGTCAGCGCCTCGTCACAGGTCTCGACGCTCACGCCGTACGCGGCGATCCGCTCCTCCTCGACCAGGGTGTCGAGGGCGTCGAACACCTCGTCCGACGAGTAGACGGGGGTCGGCGGGCAGTGCAGCTGAACCAGGTCGATGCGGTCGACGCCGAGGTTGCGGCGCGAACGGTCGTTCCAGGCGCGGAAGTTGTCGAGTACGTAGTTCTCGGGGACCTGGTCGACCCGGCGGCCCATCTTGGTCGCGACCAGCACATGCAGGTCGGGCCTGCTCTGCACGAAGGTGGCGATGGTCTCCTCGCTGCGCCCGTCCCCGTACACGTCGGCCGTGTCGAAGAACGTCACGCCCGACTCGGCGGCGGCCTCCAGGACCGCGAGGGCTTCCTTGTCGTCCACGTCGCCCCAGTCGGCACCGAGTTGCCATGTGCCGAGTCCCACGACCGATGCCTGCTGTCCTGACCTGCCGAATACGCGCTCATCCATGGGGGCAGTCTGGCACCCGTTCCCGGATTCCTCGGACTCAGCCCCCGTGCGGCGGACCCGTTCAGGCGACGGCCGCGGTGAGGTCGGCCTCGGTCCACAGCCGGCGGTTGGCCTCGGTGTTCAGGGCGCGGCGCGTGATGCGGGCGGTGATGGTCGGGCCGACCAGCCCGAACCTGCCGCCCGGGCCGTAGTACGCGCCCGCCGTCGCCTCGGGGCTCGTGGCGGCGTACAGCAGCGGTTCGGCGCCCTCCTCGACCTGCTGCTTGGGAAGGATGTCGATCGAGGTGAACCGCGCGCGCTTCGGCGTCTCACTGCCGAGGCCGGCACCGGCGGTCTGGAGGTTGGTCACGGCGTAGCGGCGGCCCTCCCACCGGAGGTCGTCGAAGGCGATACGGCCGAAGTTCGAGACGCCACCGCTCATGGTCGCCGCGCGGGGCGCCGGTGCAGCGAGCAGGGCGGGCGGCAGGCTGACAGAAGCGGGGGCCGGGGCTCAGGAACCCGCGCGCACCCGTGGGACGTTGTCCGTGCAGCGCCCCTCGGGGCGGGCACAGTGACCAGCACCCGACAGGCGGCACGATGAGCGAGTTGGTTCCCGGCGGCAATCTGCCCCTGCCCGGCGGCACCCTGACCTTGCATGTGCCCGGTCCGTTCGACGTGTCCGCGCCCATCACGGACGACAGCGGCAAGGTGCGCGGCGACGGCGACTTCGTGTTCTACAACCAGCCGACCGCACCCGGCGCGCGGCTGCACGGCGAGACGCTCACCGTGGA
>NZ_JAPWHT010000793.1:0-2293 GCF_027270795.1 Streptomyces sp. ActVer | reverse complement strand
CGACAGCGCCCCGCCCACGCAGGCGGCCGCCAGCTCGCCGACGCTGTGTCCGACGAGCGCGTCGGGCCGTACGCCCCAGGCCGTCAGCTGCCGGGCGAGGGCCACCCCGTGGGCGACCAGCAACGGCTGCGCCACCTCGGTGGCGGCCTGCGCCTGCGCATCCACCTCCGCGTCCACGCACCAGGACGTCAACTGCCGCCCGTGTACGGCGCCGACCCGGGCCGACGCCTCGTCGAGCGTGTCGCGGTACACCGGTGCCGTCGCGTACAACGCACGGCCCTGGCCCGGCCGCAGCGCGCCCTGGCCGGGGAAGACGAAGACGGTCCGGGGCCGGTTCGTAACCGTCCCGGTGGTCACTCCCGGCGCTCGGCCGTCACCAGCAGCGCTCGCCGCGGCGAGCCGTTCCCGGAGGTCCCCGTCGGCCACCATGGCCAGGCGGTGCGGTCCTTCGTCCCGTGCCGTGGCCGCCGTCAGACAGACGTCGCCCTCGTCGAGTTCCGGGTGGTCGCGCAGATGGTCCGCGAGACGGGACGCCCATGCGGCCAGACCGTCCGCGCTGCGCGCGGAGAGGGTCAGCAGGTGCGGACCGCCTCCCGCGCGTGGCGCAGGCGTTGACGGGAGGGCCGGCGGTGCCTGTTCCAGAACCGCGTGTGCGTTCGTGCCGCCGAACCCGAAGGCGTTGATGCCCGCCCTGCGCGGACCGCGCGACTCCCAGTCGGTCAGTTCGGTGACCAGGGCGAACCCGGACCGCTCGACCGCGGGGGAGGGCGACGTGTGGTGCAGCGAGGCCGGCAGCCGGCCCCGCCCGAGGGCCAGCACGACCTTGACCAGGGAGGGCAGGGCGGCCGAGTTGAGCAGGTGTCCGACGTTCGTCTTGACCGAGCCGAGCAGTCGAGGCTGCCCGTCGGTACGGGCAGTGAAGGCCTGCGCCAGCGACCTGAGTTCGATCGGGTCGCCGACGGCAGTACCCGTCCCGTGGGCCTCGACGTACGTCACCGACTGCGGATCGACGCCGCAGATCTCGTACGCCCGGCCGATCACCTCGTGCTGTCGCAGCGGATTGGGTGCCATCAGGCTCAGGGAGGTGCCGTCGTTGTTGACGGCGGTGCCGCGTACGACGGCCAGGATCTCGTCGTTGTCACGGCCGGCTTCCTCAAGTGGCCGCAGGACGAGGGCAGCTCCGCCCTCGCCGGGTACGAACCCGTCGGCCGCGGTGCTGAAGGCGCGGCTGCGGCCGGTCGGTGACAGGGCCTGCGCCGACTCCAGCGCCTGGTACCCGTCGGGGGTGAGGTGGAGGTTGACGCCGCCGACCACGGCGATGTCGCACTCCCCGTCCGCGAGGCTGCGCCGGGCCAGGTGCAGCGCCACCAGACCCGAGGAGCACGCGGTGTCCACGGCGAGCGCCGGCCCGTCGAGGTCGAGACAGTGCGCGACACGGGCGGCGACGAGGTTGGGCAGGTTGCCGGTCAGGGCGGTGGCCGCCGGTGGCGTACCGGCCGGGGTCGCGTCGGCGAGGACCTGCCGATAGCCACTGTCTCCGACGGCGGCGAACACGCCGACGCGCAGGCCGCGGCGGCGGTTCCCGGCATACCCCGCCCGTTCCAGTGCCTCGTGGGCGAGTTCGAGGAAGATCCGTGCCTGCGGGTCGAGCGTGCGGGCCTCCTCGTCACCGATGCCGAAATGCCCGGCGTCGAAGTCGGCCGGGTCGTCGAGGAAGGACCCCCAGCGTCCGCCGGAGTTGGTGGACGCCTGCCCGGCCGCCTGTGCCGAGGGTGTGCCGTCCCAGCGGTCCGGCGGTACCGCGGTGACGGCGTCCCGGCCGGTGGCCAGCAGGTCCCAGAACTCCTCCGGCGTGCTCGCGCCGGGGAGACGGCAGGCCATCCCGACGATCGCCGTCGCGGGCGTGCCGGCTCGGGCGGGTACCGTTCCCCGCTCGTCGGGGGCATACGGCCGCCGGTCTGGCGTGTCGTCGACTGCCGCCAGCAGGTGGTCGGTGAGCGCGTCGACGGTGTCGTTGCGCATCACGGCCGGAGCGAGGGTGACATCAAGGGTGTGCTCCAGTTCGGCGAGCACTTCCATCGCCTTGAGCGAGGTACCGCCCAGATCGGTGAACCGGTCCCGGTCCGTGAAGGACGCCTCCGGTCGCGCCAGTACGCGCGCCCATACGTCGCGCACCAGCCGCCGCACGTCACGGCGCGGGCGGGGTGACGCCGATCGCTGTACGTCGTCAGGTTGCCCCAGCCCACCCGCCCGCCCGTTCGCCGGTGAGTCTGACGAGGTGGCGGACGGGACG
>NZ_JAPWHT010000792.1:0-2302 GCF_027270795.1 Streptomyces sp. ActVer | reverse complement strand
TGGGGGTTCGGGGGCGGAGCCCCCGAGTAAGTGACGGGATTGGGTAGGGGCGGCGGGGGCGAAGAAAACCCCTCGGCGTCAGCCGTTCAGCGGAGGCCTCGGGCCCGCGTCTTCCTGGCGACGGTCCTGCGGCTCGTCGCGGATGACCTCACCCGGAACAACCTTGCCGTCAGGCCGATGGATACGCGCCTGCTGGAAGGCACCCCCGAGCGTCCCGGCGCCGGCCTCCCGCATCTTCCGCTCGAACGTCCGCTCCGCATACCGACTCAGCCCCTTCTGAACCGGCGGCACCAGCAGAAGCAGCCCGAGCGCGTCGGAGATCAGACCGGGCAGCATCAGCAGCAGCCCACCCAGCATCATCAGACCGTTGCCCTCGGAATTCGTACCGCCCTGCGGCAGCGCCCCGCTCTGCTGTTGCTGCAGCGTCTCGCTCAGCGCGCGAAACGCCCGGCGTCCGGCCCGCTTGATGACCACGGAGCCGAGGACGAATCCGGCGACCAGCAGCAGGAAGACCATGAAGCCGCTCGTGGCACCCGCCACCACGATCAGCAGCCAGATCTCCAGCACCAGCCATGCGGCGATGCCGAGCGGCAGGTACCGGAGCGGGCCGGAGCGCCGGGGCCGTGCGGAGTGGGGCGGAGTCGAAGCGCCAGTCGTCATGCGTCCAGTGTGCCTGGGCACGGCTCAGTACGGGATAAACGCGAGGTCAGCACAGCCTGTGAAGCCAAGCCACCCGCCCTGTCAGCCGGACCGCGACGTCAGCCGGACCACAGGTCCGGACAGACCGGCCGGACCGGCAGCCGGACCACACAACGAACCAGGACTCAGGACTCTCTGCGCCCGCGGAACGAACCGGGCCTCAGCCCTTCCGACGCCCCCGAATCCGATCCGCCCGCTCCCCGACCCCCCACGTGGTCACCCTCCACAGGGCCTCCACCAGGATGTCGCGGCTCATCTTGGAGTCGCCCAGTTCGCGCTCGACGAAGGTGATGGGCACCTCGACGACGTGATATCCGGCCTTGACGGCCCGCCGCGCCAGGTCGACCTGGAAGCAGTAGCCCTGCGAGGAGACCTCGCCGAGGCCGAGGCCCTCCAGGGTCTCGCGGCGGAAGGCGCGGTAGCCGCCGGTGACGTCGC
This sequence comes from Streptomyces sp. ActVer, assembly GCF_027270795.1. Lineage (NCBI taxonomy): Bacteria > Bacillati > Actinomycetota > Actinomycetes > Kitasatosporales > Streptomycetaceae > Streptomyces > Streptomyces sp. ActVer. Next base: position 1,165 of record NZ_JAPWHT010000792.1, on the reverse strand, counting down.
GGATCGGCACGTCGAGCATGACGCGCGAGTACAGACTGCCGCCGCGCGAGATGAACTCACGGGACTTGGGCCAGTTGACCACGCGCCCGCCCGGCACCCAGCGGGACCCGAGCACGAGATCGGCCCCCTTGAGCGCGGTGAGCAGCCGGGGCAGTTCCTCGGGCTGGTGCGAGCCGTCGGCGTCCATCTCGACCAGGACGCCGTATCCGTGCTCCAGGCCCCAGCGGAAGCCCGCGAGGTAGGCGGCGCCGAGGCCTTCCTTGCCCTTGCGGTGCAGCACGTGGACCTGGTCGTCCTCGACGGTCAGTTCGTCGGCGAGTTTACCGGTGCCGTCGGGGCTGTTGTCGTCGGCGATCAGAACGTGCGCCGCGGGCACGGAGGCCCGCACGCGGCCGACGATCGCCTTGATGTTCTCCGCCTCGTTGAAGGTCGGGATGATCACCAAGGTCGTGCCGAGCGGACCGAACTGTCGCCCACCGCCGTCGTTCACAGCTTCCCCTTAAGACTTCCGTGCGAGGGGCTCCACCATAGCGAGCGTCGCTCTTCAGGCCGGTGAGGCATCGAGGTGAAAGTTCCCGGAAGGGGACAGGACTGCGGATCGGGGCCCGGCGCCCTTCGGGCCGACCTGGGACCCGCTGGCTGCGGGTCGACCGAAAGCCGTTGTCTACTGAGCGTCCGGGCCCCACCCGGGTCACACCATCCGAGCCGGAACGTTCCCTCGCCCCGTGGCGCGGGCGCTGAGCCTGGCTCCCAGTGGTGGTGTACCGGTGCGGCACACCACCCCTGACCCAACTGCGCTGCGGCGACTGCGCGGAAGTTCACCGGTCGGACGTCCGGTGGTGGACCCGGCCGAACCTACCGGCCACCTGCTGCTCGCTGTCAACAGCCGTGTGACCTGGGAGTTTTCCCTCAAACCCCTGGTCAGCGCGGAGGATACGCAGGTCGCGCGACGGCGCGCCGGGCCATGATCGACGCCGCGCCACCCCGGGACATCACTCGTCCGGCCGTACGAATACCGTCCGTCCGCCCACGACCGTACGCAGACAGACGGGCAGTCGCGCGCCGGGCGTGAGGTCGGGCAGTCCGGGGGTGCCGGAGCGCGGGTCGGCCGACCAGCGGGCGACCCGGCCGCCCGGGGCCTGGACGACGAGCTCGTCGGTGCGCC
>NZ_JAPWHT010000791.1:0-2304 GCF_027270795.1 Streptomyces sp. ActVer | reverse complement strand
GGCCCTGGTCAGGGCGGCGGCCCCGGCGGTCCCGGCTTCCCCGGTGGCAAGGGCGCCCAGCACGGCTCGTCCTTCACCGGAGGACCCGGCGGCGGGATGAGCGACGACACCGCGATCCTCACCCCGCAGAAGCCCGCCCCCGAACCCGGTACGCCGGGCTACGGCGGACCCGGTGAGAACGTCTCCGGACACACGCTGACCAGCGGCATCCCCGTCGTGCCGCCCGCCCCGAACTCCCCGTTCGGACCGGGCGCGCACACCGACGGACCGCTGCCGCACCAGCCCCCGAAGCTGCCCGAACCCGTCTCGCCGGCGGCGCCCGCGGCTTCGCGGCCCAAGAAGAAGAAAAAGGGCCGCAACAAGCTGGTGCTGCTGGTCACCGGCGTGGTGACCCTCGGCGGCATCGCGTACGGCGCCGGGCTGCTCATGAACCACTCCGACGTGCCCAAGGGCACCACCGTGCTCGGCGTCGACATCGGCGGCGGCACCCGTGACGAGGCCGTCAAGAAGCTCGACGACGCCTTCAGGACGCGGGCGGCCAAGCCGCTGCAGCTCTCGGTCGAGGGCGACACCGTCACCCTCAGGCCGGACCAGGCCGGTCTCCAGCTCGACAGCCAGGCGACGGTACGGTCCGCGGCGGGCAGCGACTACAACCCCGTCTCGGTGATCGGCTCGCTGTTCGGCAACCATCGCGTCGTCGACCCCGCGATGCCCGTCGACGAGGAGAAGCTGACGGCCGCCCTGGAGCGCGCCGCGGGCGGCTCCGGCTCGGCGACCGAGGGCACGATCAAGTTCCAGTCGGGCAAGGCCGTCGCCGTCTACGGCAAGGCGGGCAAGGGCATCGACACCGGACAGTCGACGGAGGCCGTCGAGGAGGCGTACCGCGCGCAGGTGGAGACCGGCAAGGCGGCGACCGTCAAGGTTCCCACCACGACCAAGGAGCCCAAGGTCACCAAGGCCGAGGTCGACCGCATGATGAAGGCGTTCGCGCAGCCGGCGATGTCGGCCAACGTGACGGTCAAGGCCGGCGGGGTGGAGCTCCCGTTCAGCCCGGAGAACTCCCTGTGGAAGTTCCTCGGAGTCAAGGCCAACGCCCAGGGCAAGCTGGTCGAGTACTACGACCTGGAAGCGCTGAAGGAGTTGTACGGCGGCGCCTTCGACGGCGTGCTGATCACCCGGGGCAACGGCAAGAAGACCCCCGTCACACCTCAGGACGTGGTCGGCGCGATGCGCCCGGCGCTCCTCGGCAAGACGGCGGCGGACCGTGTCGGAGTGATCGAGACCAACCCCAGCTAGTCGCGGACCGGTTGAGCGGACTGGTTGAAGGGGGCACCCGGTGATGGCCGGGTGTCCCCTTGTCCCGTTCCGGCGTCCGGCTCATCGTGGCCCGAGTGGCCCGCGCCGGGCGGGTGTCGAAGGGGCGGGTGCCGTATGGGCTGGGAGTTCACCGACGACCGGGGGATCACGTTACGGCGCATCGGGCGGCCCGAGAGGGTGGCCGCGTACGTCCGCGCGGGCGCGGCACTGTGGGATCTGGGGGTGCGGCCCGTCGGGGTGTACGGATCAGGCCACGACGGCGACGAGCCCGACCGCGCCAAGTCCGGTGCCCTGGCCGACGTCCCGTACCTGGGCGCGGGCAAGGCCCTCGACGACGGGGCCATTCGCTCCGTACGGCCCGACATCGTCGTAGACGTCACGTACGACCGGGAGAAGCCGTACGCCGTCATGGAGGCGGCGGCGAAACGGGCCGGGGCACCCGTCCTCGCGCTCGCGGTCGGCGGCGACACCTCGCTGCCCGACATCCTGGCGCGCTTCGCCCAACTGTCGGTGGCCCTCGGCGGCGAACCGGCGGGCGGGGAGGGCGAACTGGCCGCAGCGGAGGACGCCGTACGAGCCGCCGCCTCCGCTCCGCTGAAGGTGCTCGCGCTGTCGGCCGCCGGAGCCCGCCAGGTGCATCTCGCCCGGCCGGGGACCTGGCCCGAGCTGCGTCATCTGGCCGAGCTGGGCGTGGAGTTGGTCGAGCCGGGTGCCGGGGGCGCGAACTGGGCAACGACCAGCTGGGAGCACGCCGTCGGCCTCGCCCCCGACCTGGTCCTCGCGGACGCCCGCGCGAACGCCGTACCGGCAGGGGAGTTGGACTCCGTGCCCGCCTGGGAGGCCCTCACCGCGACCGCGACCGTGGAGCCGTGGAACCCGGAACTGCCGTGCAGCGCCCACGCGTACGCCGCTTTCCTCCGGTCGGTGGCGGACGCACTTGAGGTACTGGGGGCCAAGAGGTGAGCTTCGCCTGACCGCCTGACCGCC
>NZ_JAPWHT010000790.1:0-2321 GCF_027270795.1 Streptomyces sp. ActVer | reverse complement strand
GCCCCGACCCACCACGACCCCTGGCCCGGACCACCGCGTCCTCCCCCTCCGCCCGGGAAGGCGTCACCGTCATCGGTCCCCGGCCTCCTCGGAGGCGAGTGCCCACCAGGCGCCGAGCCCGAAGAGCACCGCGGTCAGCGCGGTCGAGGGGCCGCCGATGTCGGCGTACGCGAAGTCGACGAGCTGCCAGGTCAGCAGCCCGCACGCGACCAGCGCGCAGTCGAGGCCGAGCGGCGCCCGGCGCCGGGCGGCAAAGAGTCTCCTCAGCCCGCACACCAGCAGGGCCAGCCAGCTCCCGGCCAGCGCGAGCAGCCCCAGCAGCCCCTGCTCGCTGAGCACCAGCAAGTACATGTTGTGCGGCGACAGGAGCGGCTGGCGCTTGAAGCCGGCGCCCGCGCCCTCCGTGTCGCTGCCCGACGACAGCGCGAGCGAGGCGTTCCCGTCGCGATGGTCGGGGAAGCCCTTGAGCCCGACCCCGGTCAGCGGCTGGTCGCGCCACATGTCGATCGCGGCCGCCCACATCGTGTAACGGTCCGTCACCGACTGGTCCGGCGCGTCCGCGACCTGCGTGATGCTGCTGATCCGCTCCTGGAGCATCGCGGTGCCCACGCCGAGCCCGCCAACGAGGATCACCGACGCGGCCACCGCCACCGCGAACACCTTCACCGCCCGCCGCATCCCGGCGAGCGCCAGCTGGGCCCCGCACGTCACGGCCGTCGCGATCCACGCGCCCCGGCTGAACGACAGCGCGAGCGGCAGCAACAGGGCGAGTGAGCACAGAGCCGCCACCGTCCGCTGTCGGCCCGGTCCCGCCCCGAGCGCCAGGCCGAGCGCGCACACCACGCCGAAGGACACCACGGTCGCCATCCCCATGACGTCCGTCGCCCCGAAAGTGCCGACCGCCCGGATCTCCTCGCCCATGTACGAGGCTCCGGTGCCGGTCGCGTACTGATGGACCCCGATCGCCCCCTGCCACAGCGCGAGCCCGATGAGCGACCAGGCGACCAGCCGCGCGTCCCGGCGGTCGCGGATCAGCAGCATGACCGCCGCGGGGACGAGCACGAAGATCTGCAGATAGCGCACGAGTCCGGTGATCCCCGCCCCCGGCGAGGCCGCCCCCGCCGCGGCGAGCGCGATCCCGACGACGGGCAGCGCGAACACGACGGCGGCGGTACGGGACAGGGGGCGCCGGCGGTCGCGTACGAGGCGGATCGCGCAGTACAGCACGACCAGACCGGACACGGCGTCGGCGATGGTGCCGCCTCCGCCGTCGCCGCCCCCGGAGACCGGCAGCGCCATCATCGCGACGAGGGCCACCACGGGGAGTACGGGAAGGAAGCGGCGCGGCGCCGACGCGGTGGTCGGGAGAGGAGGAGCGGTCAACAGCTGGGTCACGCGGTCAGCTCCCCGTCGGGCGCACGAGCGCGGCGGCGGTGCGCAGCAGGATGCACACGTCCTGCCAGAGCGACCAGTTGTCGATGTACGCGTTGTCGAACCGGCAGCGGTCCTCGATCGAGGTGTCACCGCGCAGCCCGTGGATCTGCGCGAGCCCGGTGATCCCGGTCCGCATCCGGTGGCGGGCCGCGTAACCGGGGTACGTCTGGCTGAACTGGCCCACGAAATAAGGCCGTTCGGGCCGCGGGCCGACCAGGCTCATGTCGCCCCAGAAGACGTTCCACAGCTGGAGCAGCTCGTCCAGCGAGGACCGGCGCAGGAAGCGGCAGAACCAGCTCATCTCGTGCTCGTTCGCCACGCTCCACCGCGTCGCCGCCTCGTGCGCGTCGACGGGCCGGTGCGTACGGAACTTCAGCAGTGTGAACGGCCGCCCGTCCTTGCCGATCCGCTCCTGCCGGAAGACCACCCCGGGCCCGTCGACGATCCGCAGCACGATCGCGCACACCAGCAGCACCGGACTGACCATCAGCAGCAGCACCCCGGACACCAGTACGTCGAGCAGCCGCTTCCCGGCGCTCCCGTACAGCCGCCCGACCGGCAGTCGCCGGCAGGCGAACCCGGCGAGCCGGTCCGCTCTCTCGTACGCCGGGGAGTCCGCGTCCACCTCCCACACCGCGCAGCCCGACTCGCCCAGCGCCCGCAGCAGCGGCCCCTGTTCGGTGCGTGCGGCGGGGCCCACGACGAGCATGTCCTGCACGCCGTTCTGGATGAGCGCCCGCTGGACCTCCTCGCCCGTGGTCAGGACCGGCAGCCCCTCGCCGCCGGACGTCTCGTCGGAGACGACACCCACTGGCCGCACCCCACAGCCCGGGTGACGGAGGAAGGCGGCCGCCACGCGCTGTGCGGTCGCGGCCCGGCCGACCACC
>NZ_JAPWHT010000078.1:0-30525 GCF_027270795.1 Streptomyces sp. ActVer | reverse complement strand
CATGCCCGCCCGCTCCACACCGGCCCGCAGCGCCGCCGCGACCCGGTCGGCGACGGTCGCCCGCTCGGACTCCGTGCGCAGGCCCAGCAGCAGCGGTACGCGGCCCTCGACGGGGCGTACGCCCAGCAGGCCCGGCACTCCGACCGAGGCCAGCTCCTCGGCGACCGCGCGCGCCAGGACGGCCCAGCCCCCGCCGGGAGCCAGTCCGTCGGCGAGCCTCATCACCACCGGGAGCAGCGGCCCGGGACCGGGCTTGAAGCCGAGCACGCGGGCCTGCGCGGGCGCGTCCCCGGCGGCGATGCGGCCCTCGGCGAGGTCGGTGAGGAAGTCGCCGCGGCCGCGCGCCGCCAGTTCCTCCTCCTGGCGGGCCTGCATCAGGACCACGGCGAGGATCCCCGCGGCCCGTTCCGCCGCGATGCGGTGCACGGGTGCGAGGGGGGCGTTGGGGGCGTTCACGGGCAGGAGGACGAGCCGGGCCCGGACCGAACCGGTGCCGGGACCGCCGCCGGGCACGTCCACGAGGACCGACCCGGCCGGCGGGTCGTCCTGGTGCTGGCCGCGCAGCCCCTCCCAGACCTGGAGCGGGTCGGCGTTCGCGGGTCCGGCCCCGGCGGCGTACAGGAGCTGTCCGTCCGGGGTCTCCAGGAAGACCGGGTTGCCGCTGAAGTCGGCCAGGATGCCGAGGACCTGGGGGATGCCTCCTCCGCCGAGCAGGGCCTGGGTGCAGCGCCGGTGCACCTCCTCGGCCTGCTGGAGCAGTGCGTAGTGGCCGTTGACGATCTCGGTGTGGATCTCCTCGGTGACCGTCACGAACGGCACCTCGCGGTGCAGTTGGACCAGCGGCAGCCCTGCCGTGCGGGCCGTCTCCACGAGGGCCGCGGGCAGCCGGGTGAAGCGCGGCCCCAGTTCCACCACGAGGGCCGCGATGCCGCGCTCGGCGAGGGTACGGACGAAGGCGCGCTGGTCGGCGGGGCGGGTGCCGAGCCCGTACCCCGTGGTCAGGAGCAGTTCGCCCCCTTTAAGCAGCGACGCGATGTTCGGTACCTCGCCCGCATGCACCCAGCGCACGGTGCGGCCCAGCCGGTCGGCGCCCGCGAGGATCTCCGGCAGGCCGCCGCGCAGCCCGGGCAGTTCCAGGGCCCGCTGCACGGTGATCCCGCCACCGTGCGTGTCCGGCGTGTCGATACGGCTGTCCATGACGCGGACGCTACCTCGTCCTCCACCTGCCGTGACGTGCCGGACAGGGGCTACGCCGGCGCGATGTTGTGGTTGAAGCGGAACACGTTGTCCGGGTCGTAGTGGGCCTTCACCGCCGCGAGCCGCCGGGTGTTCTCGGCGCCCAGGCCCGCCTCCACCCGGTCCTCGCCCTCGTCACCGATGAAGTTGAGGTAGACCGCGCCGGTGCTCCACGGGCGGACGTCGGCGCGGACGTCCCGCACCCACCGGACGCAGCGCTCGTCGTCCGCGGGGTCCTCCCAGATGCCGAAGGGGTGCACGGCCCAGGGCGAGTCCCGGTACGGCACCGGGTATGCGCGGGGGCCGTCGGCGACCGCGCCGCCCAGCGGGAACAGCACGTGCTGGGTTCCGGTGGGCACCGGCATCGTGTCCGCGCGGGCGCAGAAGACGTCCAGGAGCTCGTCGGGCGCGCCCGTCAGGTACTCCGCCGACCAGTAGTTCCGCATCCCCGGCGGATCGTCGATCATGCACTGGAGGTCCGCGTACGGGATCGCCGTGACCATCTCCACCTCGTGCGGCAGTGCCAGCAGGGGCTGGGCGGTCTTGCGCAGGTCCTCCTCGCTGCCCGCGTACGTCACGAGGGCCCCGCACAGCAGCGTGCCGACCAGGTGCTCGGGGACGAACTCCTCGGGCGGTCCCGTCATGTAGATCACGCCGCCGGCCGCCTCCACCGGCCCGGTCTCCATGATCTCGCGGAAGACGCGGGCCACCTCCGGGCCGGACTCCGGGCGGTACAGCAGCATGGCCATCGCGAACTCGGGCAGCTCGTGGAGTCTCAGGGTCAGTGCGGTCGCGACGCCGAAGTTCCCGCCGCCGCCGTGCAGGGCCCAGAACAGCTCGGGGTTCTCCTCGGCGCTCGCGTGGACCGCCGAGCCGTCCGCGGTCACCAGGTCGACGCCGAGCAGGTTGTCGATCGCGAGCCCGAACTTCCGCTCCAGCCAGCCGCTTCCGCCGCCCAGCACGAAGCCGCCGACCCCGGTGGTCGAGGCGCGGCCCCCGGTGGTCGCCAGGTGGTACGGCTCGGTGGCGCGGTCCATGTGGCTCATCGTCGCGCCGCCCCCGACGCGTACCGCCGCCGCTCCGGGATGGACCGTCACCTCGTGCATCCGGCGCAGGTCGACGACCAGACCGCCGTCGTTCAGGGCCATGCCCGCCACGCTGTGGCCGCCGCCGCGGACCGCGATCTTCAGGTCCAGGTCCCGGGCGAACCGCACCGACCGCGCGACGTCGGCCTCGTTCGTGCACTGCGCGATCACGGCAGGCCGCCGGTCGATCATCGCGTTGAAGACCGCCCGGGCCTCGTCGTACCCCGGATCCTCGGGGGCGATCACGTCACCGACGAGATCCTCGCGGAGTGCGGCGAGCGCCGCGCCCGCCTTCGAGAGGGAAGCCATGGCCGCCCCCCTTCCAGAGCAGGGGCATGTACGTGCTTCCAGCCTAGGCGGGCGGGGTCCATCGGTCGCGCCGAGCCGGGCAGGACGACGGTCGGGCGGCCCCCTGTGGCAGCCGCACGACCCTACGGTCAGCCTCCGTACGCCCCGGAGGCAGTCAGACGCAGTGCCGTGTCGATCAGCGGCACATGGCTGAACGCCTGCGGGAAGTTGCCGACCTGGCGCTGCAGACGCGGGTCCCACTCCTCGGCGAGGAGACCGAGGTCGTTGCGCAGGGCCAGCAGCTTCTCGAAGAGCTTGCGGGCCTCGTCCACGCGGCCGATCATCGCGAGGTCGTCCGCCATCCAGAACGAGCAGGCCAGGAACGCGCCCTCGTCGCCCTCCAGGCCGTCCACGCCCGCGTCCTCGCCGGAGGTCGGATAGCGCAGGATGAAGCCGTCCGACGTGGACAGTTCGCGCTGGATGGCCTCGATCGTGCCGATCACGCGCTTGTCGTCCGGCGGCAGGAAGCCCATCTGCGGGATCAGCAGCAGCGAAGCGTCCAGCTCCTTCGAGCCGTACGACTGGGTGAAGGTGTTGCGCTCCTTGTCGTAACCCTTCTCACACACGTCCCGGTGGATGTCGTCGCGCAGCTCGCGCCACTTCTCCAGCGGGCCGTCCGCGTCGCCGGACTCGATGAGCTTGATCGTCCGGTCGACGGCGACCCAGGCCATCACCTTCGAGTGAACGAAGTGGCGGCGCGGGCCGCGCACCTCCCAGATGCCCTCGTCCGGCTCGTCCCAGTGGTCCTCCAGGTAGCGGATCAGCTTGAGCTGGAGGAGCGAGGCGTAGTCGTTGCGGGCCAGACCCGTCATGTGGGCCAGGTGCAGAGCCTCCGTCACCTCGCCGTACACATCCAGCTGGAGCTGGTGCGCGGCGCCGTTCCCGACGCGTACGGGACCGGAGTTCTCGTACCCGGGAAGCCAGTCGAGTTCCGCCTCGCCCAACTCCCGCTCGCCCGCGATGCCGTACATGATCTGCAGGTTCTCCGGGTCGCCGGCGACCGCGCGCAGCAGCCACTCGCGCCAGGCACGCGCCTCCTCGCGGTAGCCCGTGCGCAGCAGCGACGACAGGGTGATCGCCGCGTCACGCAGCCAGGTGTAGCGGTAGTCCCAGTTGCGGACACCGCCGATCTCCTCCGGCAGGGAGGTGGTGGGCGCGGCGACGATGCCGCCCGTCGGCCCGTACGTCAGCGCCTTCAGCGTGATCAGCGAGCGGACCACGGCCTCGCGGTAGGGCCCGTGGTACGTGCACTGGTCCACCCACTCGCGCCAGAACTCCTCGGTGGCCTCCAGGGACGCCTCAGGCTCCGGCAGCGCGGGCGGCTGCTTGTGCGAGGGCTCCCAGGAGATCGTGAACGCGATTCGGTCACCTGGCGCGACCGTGAAGTCCGAGTACGTCGTCAGCGCCTTGCCGTAGGTCTCGCACTCTGTGTCGAACCACACCGAGTCGGGCCCCGCGACGGCCACCGTCCGCCCCTCGTGCTTGTGCACCCAGGGCACCACACGCCCGTACGAGAAACGCATCCGCAGCGCGGAGCGCATCGGGACGCGGCCCGTGACGCCCTCGACGATCCGGATCAGCTGCGGCGCGCCGTCACGCGGAGGCATGAAATCCGTCACGCGGACCGTGCCGCGTGACGTGTCCCACTCGGATTCCAGGATCAGCGAGTCGCCGCGATAACGACGGCGGACAGCGGTCGGCGGTTTGGCGTCGGCGGCGTGCGCCGGACCGAGCCGCCAGAATCCATGTTCCTCCGTGCCGAGAAGTCCTGCGAAGACGGCGTGGGAGTCGAAGCGGGGGAGGCACAGCCAGTCCACCGTGCCGTCCCTGCAGACCAGCGCGGCTGTCTGCATGTCTCCGATTAGTGCGTAGTCTTCGATGCGCCCGGCCACGTGCAACTCCAGTCGAACGGCCACGTCGCCCCCCGAGGGGCGGTCGCTCTTTGCGGTCAAGGGAACGTATGTAAATCGTCGTCGCGCGACGTCAATTGTCGTGGTGATGTCGTAGCGAAACGAACTGACGAGCTCTCGAAGTTCCGGGCGACGGGCGTGGGTGGTGCCGTTTGCCGGCCTGACTCGGCAGCGATCGTCCGAGCAGGATACGACGCACGCTGATGATCCGCGCGCCGCTCCCGACAACCCGTCTGAGCCGAACGAGTGAGCACGACTGTGGTCCGTGTCGACCCGTGTGCAGAGCGTGGCCGGAAGCAGCCTCGCCCCGTCGCTGATACCCTGGTAGCCCGTGGACCGGTGGGCGCCCCGGCAGGAAAAGGGACCCCCGAACCGCAGCGACGGCACCTCCGGAATCCTCCGGGTCGGGCAGCCGTACCGCACCAGACACCGCGACCACGGGAGCCCCCTCTTGGCCATGCCGCCCGCTGCTTTCCGAAGCAGCACAGCCACGACGACCAAGCACATCTTCGTCACCGGGGGTGTCGCCTCCTCCCTCGGCAAGGGTCTGACCGCCTCCAGCCTGGGCGCGCTGCTCAAGGCGCGGGGTCTGCGGGTCACCATGCAGAAGCTCGACCCGTATCTCAACGTCGACCCGGGCACCATGAACCCGTTCCAGCACGGTGAGGTGTTCGTCACCAACGACGGCGCCGAGACCGACCTGGACATCGGCCACTACGAGCGCTTCCTCGACGTCGACCTGGACGGCTCCGCCAACGTCACCACCGGGCAGGTCTACTCGACGGTCATCGCCAAGGAGCGGCGCGGCGAGTACCTCGGCGACACCGTGCAGGTCATCCCGCACATCACCAACGAGATCAAGCACCGCATCCGGCGCATGGCCACCGACGACGTCGACGTCGTCATCACCGAGGTCGGCGGCACGGTCGGCGACATCGAGTCGCAGCCGTTCCTGGAGACCGTGCGTCAGGTCCGTCACGAGGTCGGTCGCGACAATGTGTTCGTCGTCCACATCTCGCTCCTTCCGTACATCGGCCCCTCCGGGGAGCTGAAGACGAAGCCGACCCAGCATTCGGTTGCGGCTCTGCGCAGCATCGGTATCCAGCCAGACGCGATCGTGCTGCGCGCCGACCGCGAGGTGCCCACCGCGATCAAGCGCAAGATCTCCCTGATGTGCGACGTCGACGAGGCGGCCGTGGTCGCGGCCATCGACGCCAAGTCCATCTACGACATCCCGAAGGTCCTGCACACCGAGGGCCTCGACGCCTACGTCGTCCGCAAGCTCGACCTCCCGTTCCGCGACGTCGACTGGACGACCTGGGACGACCTGCTGGACCGCGTGCACCGCCCGGTCCACGAGATCAACATGGCGCTCGTCGGCAAGTACATCGACCTGCCGGACGCCTACCTTTCGGTCACCGAGGCCCTGCGCGCGGGCGGTTTCGCCAACAAGGCCCGTGTGAAGATCAAGTGGGTCACCTCGGACGACTGCAAGACCCCGGCGGGCGCCGCGAAGCAGCTCGGCGACGTGGACGCGATCTGCATCCCCGGCGGCTTCGGCGACCGCGGCGTGTCCGGCAAGGTCGGCGCCATCCAGTACGCCCGCGAGAACAAGATCCCGCTGCTCGGTCTCTGCCTGGGCCTGCAGTGCATCGTGATCGAGGCCGCGCGCAACCTCGCCGACATCCCGGACGCCAACTCCACCGAGTTCGACTCCGCCACCGGCCACCCGGTCATCTCCACCATGGCCGAGCAGCTCGACATCGTCGCGGGCGACGGCGACATGGGCGGCACGATGCGCCTGGGCATGTACCCCGCCAAGCTCGCCGAGGGCTCGATCGTGCGCGAGGTGTACGACGGCAAGGAGTACGTCGAGGAGCGCCACCGCCACCGCTACGAGGTGAACAACTCCTACCGTGCCGAGCTGGAGAAGAAGGCCGGCCTGCAGTTCTCCGGGACGTCCCCGGACGGCAAGCTCGTGGAGTACGTGGAGTACCCGCGGGACGTCCACCCTTACCTGGTCGCGACGCAGGCACACCCCGAGCTGCGCTCGCGTCCGACCCGGCCGCACCCGCTCTTCGCGGGCCTGGTCAAGGCCGCCGTGGAGCGCAAGACGGCCAAGTAGCACGCGGGTTGTACGGTTGCCGGGGTGCGCGTCTTTTGAGGCGCGTGCCCCGGTTTTCGTAGGGTTTCTGTTGGGCGTATTTCTGTTGGGCGCAGATTCGTGCGTGTGGGAGGACAAGTCGACATGACCATCAAGGACACCACCGAGGAGTGGGAGGTCAGGGCGACCCAGACCCCGTTCGTGGGCAACAAGACCTCCGTGCGCACCGACGACGTGGTCATGCCCGACGGATCGGTCGTCCGGCGCGACTACCAGGTCCACCCGGGTTCGGTGGCCGTCCTCGCCCTCGACGACCAGGGCCGCGTCCTGGTGATCCGCCAGTACCGGCACCCCGTGCGCCACAAGCTCTGGGAGATCCCGGCCGGGCTGCTCGACATCCCCGGCGAGAACCCGCTGCACGCCGCCCAGCGCGAACTCTACGAAGAGGCCCACGTGAAGGCCGAGGACTGGCGGGTGCTCACCGACGTGTTCACCACGCCCGGTGGCTGCGACGAGGCCGTGCGCATCTTCCTCGCCCGCGATCTCTCCGAGGCCGAGGGACAGCGCTTCGAGGTCGAGGACGAGGAGGCCGACATGGAGCTCTCCCGCGTCCCGGTCGACGAGCTCGTACGGGGCGTCCTCGCCGGGGAGCTGCACAACAACTGTCTGGTCGTGGGCGTACTTTCGCTGATCGCGGCGCAGCAGGGAGACGGCCTGGACGCCCTGCGCCCGGCCGAGGCGCCGTGGCCCGCACGCCCCTTCGAGGCGTGAGCCACTCCGGCGCCCGCTCCGGAAGCCGTTCCCGAACACACTGCTGAGCCCCTCCCTGAATCCACTCGGGCCCGTGCGTCCGCCCCACCGGTGTGACGATCGCCTGATCCGATCGGGGGACGTGCCCGCCGCGCTCGGCACAGATCGTCGCAGAGCGTGAACTAGGCTCTGGAAACGCCCCGACCGGAGTCCCGGCGGGCTTGCGCGTGCAGTGGGACGGGAGTGTGCCCGTGACGGATCAGGCGGTGGACGCCGGCGACACGGCGGTGTCGGAGGAGGAGCGACGCCCGGCTGCCGAGCCTTCCCCCACGGAGAGTCAGTTCCTCGGCCGCACAAGAGAGTTGAAGGAACTGCGGGCCGACATCGAGCGGGCCGGTCTGGACACCCTCGCGGGCCGGAAAGCGCCACGCGCGCGCGTGCTGCTCATCGCGGGCAAGCCCGGATCCGGCAGGACCGCGCTCGCCGAGGAACTCGTACGGCAGGTCGCGGACAGTTACCCTGACGGTGTCCTGAGGGCTCGGCTCACCGAGCCCGACGGCACGCCCGTGGCGACCGAACGAACCGCCCGTGACCTGCTCACCGCCCTCGAACTGACCGCCCCCGCAGGGGCCGACGAGGACGAGCTCGCCGAGCGGCTGCGCGAGGGGCTCGCCACTCGCCGTGTACTGCTCCTGCTGGACGACGCGGCGGACGCCGAGCAGGTCGACGTGCTTCTCCCGGAGACCCCGGACTGCCTCGTCGTCGCCGTCTCGGGCGGACCCCTGACCGGGATCTCCGACGTCCGGCCCTGCACCCTCGGCGGCCTCGACACCAAGTCCGCCCTCGAACTTCTCGACCGCTACACCGGCTCGGTACGCATCACCGTCGACCCGCTGGCGGCCGAAGGACTCGTGCAGATCTGCGCGTCCCAGCCCGCCGCGCTCGTCCTCGCCGGCGCCTGGCTGGCCCACCGGCCCAAGGCGGCCGTGGCCGACCTGGCCAAGCAACTGCGCACCGAGGGTGACGAAGGCCGTCTTCTCGACGTTCTCGAACGCGTCTTCCGCCTCTCGTACGCGGCCCTGCCCTCGGCCGCCGCGCGGATACTGCGACTGCTCTCGCTCGCCCCCGCGGGTCTCGTGGACCCGCACACCGCGTCCGCGCTGGCCGGCTGTTCGGTCGGCGCCGCCCGCACCACCCTGGACGACTTCACCAGGCTCGGCCTCGTCCGGTCCGTCGAGTCGCCCCTGCCGCAGTACGAGGTGCCGGGCTGCCTGCTGCCGCTGCTGCGCTCGCTCACCGAGACCCAGGACCGCCCGGCCGAACTCCAGCTGGCGCGCGCCCGGATGCTGGAGCGGACCGTACGGCTGCTGGTGTCCTGCCGCGCGATCACCGAGACCGACAGCTCCCCGGCCCGCGAGAAACTCGCCGGGATGCCCCGCGCGCTGCGCTTCCCGAACCCCCGCGCCGCCGCCGACTGGCTGCGCATCCGGCAGCCCGCGCTGCTCGCCGCGGCCCGGCTCGCGGTCGCCGACGGAGAGCTGGACACGCTGGCCCGCCGCCTCATGGCCGCGCTGGTCAGAGCGATGGTCGCGCACTTCGGTACGCAGGCGGCGGCGCCCGAGCTGTACGGCATCCACCGGCTCGTCCTGGACGTGGCCGAGCGCCGGGACCTGCCCCGCGAGAAGGCCGCCGCGCTGCTGAACCTCGCCGACCTGGACGCCCAGACCGGCCGTACGAGGAACGCGCTGGCCCGCTACCGGGCCGCTCTGGACGCCGGACGCGAGGCGAACGATCCGTATGCGACCGGCCGCGCGATGGAATCCGTAGGCGGCGCGCACCAGGAGCTCGGGGACCACGACCGGGCCGCCGACTGGTTCGGGCGCGCCCTCGCCCAGCGGCTCGCGCGCGACGAGCGCGAGGACGTGGCCCGGCTGCACGGACGCATCGCCACCGCGCACACCTACGCGGGCCGCTACGGCGAGGCGCTGCGCAACTGGCGCTCGGCGATCACCGGCTACCGCAAGAGCGGCGATATGGCCGGTCAGGCAAGGGCGTTGAGCGAGATGGGGCGGGTGCAGGAGTACGCGGGCCGGCCCGAGGAATCCCTCGCCACCTGCCAGGAGGCGGTCGAGTGGGCGCGCCGCGCCGAGGACACCCGGCTGCAGGCCGCGCTGCACCTCCGGCTCGCCGACACGCTGGACCGGCTGGGGGACCCCGCGGCCGCCGGGCTGCACCGCGGAGCGGCCGAGCGCATGCTGGGTGACGAGCTCCCAGAGGACGCGTCAGCCAGGGAAAACGACGCTAACGCCTGCGAAATCCGTAGTACATCCGAAGAAGATTGATGCATTGAAAGGCTAGACAGAGGGAATCCCTTCATTAGACTGGCTCCGCCGCGTCTTTTCGTGGTGTCTCCCGGTGTGCTCCTGTGCATGCCGGTATGTCGGGCCATGTCCTGGCATGCGTGACCCCAGACCCCTTCTGAGCCAAGGACCGTGATCGACGTGAAGGTCGGCATCCCCCGCGAGGTCAAGAACAACGAGTTCCGGGTGGCCATCACCCCCGCCGGCGTGCACGAGCTGGTGCGCCACGGCCACCAGGTCCTCATCGAGCAGAACGCCGGAGTCGGCTCGTCGATCCCGGACGAGGAGTACGTCGCCGCCGGTGCGCGGATCATCGCCACCGCCGACGAGGTCTGGGCCACCGCCGACCTGCTGCTCAAGGTCAAGGAGCCCATCGCCGAGGAGTACCACCGCCTCCGCAAGGACCAGACGCTCTTCACCTACCTGCACCTGGCCGCGTCCAAGGAGTGCACGGACGCGCTCGTCGAGTCCGGCACCACGGCGATCGCCTACGAGACCGTCGAGCTGCCCAGCCGCGCGCTCCCGCTCCTCGCCCCGATGTCCGAGGTCGCGGGCCGCCTCGCCCCGCAGGTCGGCGCGTACCACCTGATGCGCTCGGTCGGCGGCCGCGGTGTGCTCCCCGGTGGCGTCCCCGGCACACAGCCCGCGCGGGCCGTCGTCATCGGCGGCGGTGTCTCCGGCTGGAACGCCACGCAGATCGCCGTCGGCATGGGATTCCACGTCACGCTGCTCGACCGCGACATCAACAAGCTCCGCGAGGCCGACAAGGTCTTCGGCACCAAGGTCCGGGCGATCATGTCCAACTCCTTCGAGCTGGAGAAGGCCGTCCTGGAGGCCGACCTCGTCATCGGCGCCGTGCTCATCCCGGGCGCCAAGGCGCCGAAACTGGTCACCAACGAGCTCGTGTCGCGAATGAAGCCCGGAAGTGTTCTTGTCGACATCGCCATCGACCAGGGCGGCTGCTTCGAGGACTCGCGTCCGACGACTCACGCGGAGCCGACCTTCCCGGTGCACGGCTCGGTCTTCTACTGCGTTGCCAACATGCCGGGCGCCGTGCCCAACACGTCGACATATGCCCTCACGAACGCCACGCTGCCTTACATCGTCGAGTTGGCGAACCGCGGCTGGGTCGAGTCGCTGCGCCGCGACCCGGCGCTCGCCAAGGGCCTCAACACGCATGACGGCAAGGTCGTTTACCGTGAGGTCGCGGAGGCGCACGGGCTGGAGCACGTCGAGCTGGAGACCCTGCTCGGCTGACGATACGACCGATCTGTCCCGACCCGTCAGGCGATCTCTCCACCGATAAAAGGCGATACGTCAACACAGGTCGTCAACATGGCGCGTACGGCCGGACCTTGTCCTACAAGGTCCGGCCGGATGTGTGTCGAGTCACTTTGCGAGACTCGTTCAACTCGCCTCGAACGTAACCCTTGAACCGTTTCGCACACCCGTGAAACCTGCCGTGCGACGCCCTTACGCCCTTGACAGAGGGGTGTTCCGTTGCCGACACATCGGGCCGGGTCCGGCGGATTGTGTTGCTGCGGACCGGTGACACGCCATAGAGTCGCCAACCGTCGGCATGGTGCCACGCTGACCTATCTAGAAGTTTCCTGGTCACCAAGGAGGTAAGACGACTTGTGAATGAGTCGACATTTACTCCCGGGGGTGGTCAACCAGGAATGCCTGCGCAGGGCTCAAGGCCCACGGGGCTCGAGGCTGTCGGCTCCGTTGCTGTGCGCACCTTCGCAGCCCACCAGAGTCTCCACCCCTCGCGGACGACTCAGCCCGCACACCAGAGCATGGATGGCCATCACGTGAACGCCATGGCCGGCAACGGAAGTGGCGAGAACCGCACCCACTTCGCCGACTACGACGACCTGCCCGAGGGGCACTTCTACGACCCCGACGCCGAGTACGAGCCCGATCCGGAGTACGCGGCCACGCTCGCGCCCGACGCGGCGCGCCAGCGGCGTGAGCGCATCGGCCCGACCGGGCGCCCGCTGCCGTACTTCCCGATCCCGGGCCCGCTGACCGATCACGGCCCCGCGAAGATCATCGCGATGTGCAACCAGAAGGGCGGCGTCGGCAAGACGACGTCGACCATCAACCTGGGCGCGGCACTCGCGGAGTACGGACGCCGGGTCCTGCTCGTCGACTTCGACCCGCAGGGCGCACTGTCCGTGGGCCTCGGCGTCAACCCGATGGAGCTCGACCTCACGGTCTACAACCTGCTCATGGAGCGGGGCATGGCGGCCGACGAGGTGCTCCTGAAGACAGCGGTCCCGAACATGGACCTGCTGCCCAGCAACATCGACCTGTCGGCCGCCGAGGTCCAGTTGGTGTCCGAGGTCGCGCGCGAGTCCACGCTGCAGCGGGCCCTGAAGCCGCTGATGGCCGACTACGACTACATCGTGATCGACTGTCAGCCCTCGCTCGGTCTGCTCACCGTCAACGCCCTCACGGCGGCCCACAAGGTGATCGTGCCGCTCGAGTGCGAGTTCTTCGCGCTCCGCGGTGTCGCGCTGCTCACCGAGACCATTGAGAAGGTCCAGGAGCGGCTCAACCCCGAGCTGGAACTCGACGGCATCCTCGCCACGATGTACGACTCGCGGACCGTGCACAGCCGTGAGGTGCTCGCGCGCGTGGTCGAGGCGTTCGACGATCACGTCTACCACACGGTGATCGGCCGGACCGTCCGCTTCCCGGAGACCACGGTCGCCGGTGAGCCGATCACGACGTACGCCTCCAACTCCGTCGGTGCCGCCGCCTATCGCCAGCTCGCCAGGGAGGTGCTCGCCCGGTGTCACGCCGAGTGAGTCTGCCGGGGGCCGACGAACTGTTCCGTACGACCGGGGGAATGGCGCTTCAGGCGTCCAGCCCCAGGCGCCAGGCAAACGGCGAGGCCCGGGTACCGGCTCCGGCGGGCGAGAGCGACGCCGCTGCCGCCGGGGAGGACGCCCCGCAATCCGTACCCGTGCGGGGCGGCGACGGCGAGGGCGACGAACATGTCGCCGCCGACGCCGAGTCCTCCGACGGTGAGTCCCGGAGTCGGGGCGCCGCCGGGGACCGTTCCGGGCGGCGTCAGGGGGTGCAGGAAGGTTCTGCCGGGCCCTCCACGGGCGCGCAGCCGCGCAAGCGCGGGCGCGGCTCCGGGCGGCGCCCCAGCGGGCGTGAGCGGCACGACGAGAAGATCACGGTGTACGTGTCCGCCGAGGAGCTCATGGACCTCGAGCACGCCCGGCTGGTGCTCCGTGGGGAGCACGGGCTGGCCGTCGACCGTGGGCGGATCGTGCGGGAGGCTGTCGCCGTGGTGCTCGCGGATCTCGAATCCCGTGGGGACGCGAGCATCCTCGTACGACGGTTGCGCGGGCGGTAGCGGTAGCCTGCGACGGCTATGACCTCGAACGACGTCCCTGCCACGGCCTCCGGCGGTTCCGGTGGTCGTCGGCGTGTGCTGGGGCGGGGGCCTGGGGGTACGGCCCCGCCTGAGCCCCCGGGCGAGGTGTTGCCGCCTGCGGCGGAGCCGGAGCCGCCTGCGGCGGAGAGCCCGTCTGGGGTTGCGGACGGTGCTTCGGCTGCGGACCGTGGAGCGTTGTGCCCACCCTCCGGAACGCCTGCCCACAACGCGGCGGGCGAGCCAACCGGCGAGCCCGGAGCCGTCCGCGCCGAAGAACAGCCCGAGGTCGTCGAGCCTGAAGAGCCCGTCGCCGACGAACCCGATGACGGGGTCTTCAAAGTTCGGCTTGCCAACTTCGAAGGGCCGTTCGATCTGCTGCTCCAGTTGATTTCCAAGCACAAGATGGATGTCACCGAGGTCGCACTCTCCAAGGTCACCGACGAGTTCATGGCGCACATCAGGGCGATGGGGCCGGACTGGGACCTCGACCAGACGACCGAGTTCCTGGTGGTCGCGGCGACGCTGCTCGATCTGAAGGCCGCCCGGCTGCTGCCGTCCGCCGAGGTCGAGGACGAGGCGGATCTGGCGCTGCTGGAGGCCCGGGACCTGCTCTTCGCGCGGCTGCTGCAGTACCGGGCGTACAAGCAGATCGCCGAGATCTTCAACCGGCGCCTCGACGAGGAGGCGCGCCGCTACCCCCGTACCGTCGGGCTGGAGGCGCACCACGCCGAGCTGCTGCCCGAGGTCGTCATCAGCATCGGGGCGGAAGGATTCGCCAAGCTCGCCGTGAAGGCGATGCAGCCCAGGCCGAAGCCACAGGTGTACGTCGACCACATCCACGCGCCGCTCGTGAGCGTGCAGGAGCAGGCCGCGATCGTGGTGGCCCGGCTGCGGGAGCTCGGAGAGGCCAGTTTCCGCTCGCTCGTCGAGGACACCGACGACACCCTCACCGTCGTGGCGCGTTTCCTGGCCCTTCTGGAGCTCTATCGGGAGAAGGCGGTCTCCCTGGACCAGGAGGAGGCTCTGGGGGACCTGGTGGTGCGCTGGACGGGCGGGGACGGGGATGCGCAGCCGACGGTGACCGACGAGTTCGACAGGCCGCCGGAACCGGTCAAGGAGGAGAAGGCGTGAGCGAGGACACCACCGAGGCCCCGGCGGGTCCGCCCGGCGTCGCCGATCTCGACCTCAAGCCCGCCCTGGAGGCCGTCCTCATGGTCGTGGACGAACCCGCGACCGTGGAGCACCTCTCTAAGATCCTGGAGCGGCCGAAGCGGCGGATCGCGGCTGCTCTGCGCGAGCTGGCCGACGAGTACACCATCCAGGGGCGCGGCTTCGAGCTGCGGCTCATCGCCGGCGGCTGGCGTTTCTACAGCCGGCCCGAGTACGCGGCGGCCGTCGAACGCTTCGTCCTCGACGGGCAGCAGGCCCGGCTCACCCAGGCCGCGCTGGAGACGCTGGCGGTCGTCGCGTACCGCCAGCCGGTCAGCCGCAGCAGGGTCTCGGCGGTCCGCGGAGTGAACTGCGACGGCGTGATGCGCACCCTCCTGCAGAGGGGTCTGGTCGAGGAGGCGGGCGCGGAACCCGAAACAGGTGCGATCCTGTACAGGACGACGAACTACTTCCTGGAGCGAATGGGCCTGCGCGGCCTGGACGAGCTCCCGGAGCTCGCGCCCTTCCTTCCGGAGGCGGACGCGATCGAAGCAGAGACGCTGGAAGGGGTCCCGTCGTTCGATCCGGACGCACCGGATGCAGATGCAGACGACACGACGACGACGGAACTTTGATGCGAAGCAGTGGCAGCGGCAGTGGCAGGAACAACGGGCGCGGCAACCCCCGCGGGACCGGCGGGGGCGGCGCCCCTCGCGGCTCCGGTGGGGGCGGTGGCCCCCGCGGTTCCGGCGGAGGCGGTGGCCCCCGTGGCTCCGGTGGAGGCGGTAACCCTCGCGGTTCCGGCGGCAGCGGCAATTCCCGGGGAACCGGTGGGGGCGGCTCCCCGCAGAGGAGCGCGGGAGGGCGCGACGACAGGCCGAAGCGGGCAGGCAACCCCCGTCCGGAGGAGCGCCGCTACGACGTAGGCCCCGGCGCGACCCACGACGGCCCCAAGTCGGGGCGCGGCAGCTCGGCCCGCGGCGGTGCCAAGGGCGGTCCCAAGCAGGGCCAGCAGCGCGGCGGCCGTACGGAGAACGCGCGCTCCCGTGAGTACGAGACACGTACCGAGGAGCGCAACAGGGACCGGTACGCGGGCAGGCCCGAGGTCAAGACGCCCAAGACCTTCCCGGGTGCCGAGCAGGAGGGCGAGCGCCTGCAGAAGGTGCTCGCGCGCGCGGGCTACGGTTCGCGGCGTGCCTGCGAGGAACTGGTCGAGCAGTCCCGGGTCGAGGTCAACGGCGAGATCGTCGTCGAGCAGGGCATGCGCGTCGACCCGGAGAACGACGAGATCAAGGTCGACGGACTGACCGTCGCCACGCAGTCGTATCAGTTCTTCTCGCTGAACAAGCCCGCCGGCGTGGTGTCCACCATGGAGGACAACGAGGGCCGTCAGTGCCTCGGTGACTACGTGACGAACCGTGAGACGCGGCTCTTCCACGTCGGGCGGCTCGACACCGAGACCGAGGGCGTCATCCTGCTCACCAACCACGGCGAGCTTGCACACCGCCTCACGCACCCCAAGTACGGCGTGAAGAAGGTCTACCTCGCGCACATCGTGGGCCCGATCCCGCGCGACCTGGGCAAGCAGCTCAAGGACGGAATCCAGCTGGAGGACGGGTACGCCAAGGCGGACCACTTCAGGGTCGTCGAGCAGACCGGCAAGAACTACCTCGTAGAGGTGACCCTCCACGAGGGCCGCAAGCACATCGTGCGGCGCATGCTCGCCGAGGCCGGCTTCCCGGTCGACAAGCTCGTGCGCGTGTCCTTCGGACCGATCACCCTGGGCGACCAGAAGTCGGGCTGGCTGCGGCGGCTGTCGAACACCGAGGTCGGGATGCTGATGCAGGAGGTCGGCCTCTAGGCCCCTGCGCCCTCGGGCTTCTGGACCTCTGGACTTCTGGGTCCCTGGAGGACCTCCAGAGAAAATCGTCTCCTTCGTAGAGACCTGTTTGGTACGGCATCGGCCGGTTCCGGGACTTCCCGGGGCCGGCTGATGTGCGTTCGGGGGTTGTGGCGGCCCCTCCCGCTATTTATAGTCGTATTGACCATTAAGGGAACGCCCTCGCCGGGCGCGGCCGATGGAGCAGGGCCCACGGGGGTGGTCCCGGTCCCTGGGACGTCGCCCGGCGAGGTGCAGGACGGCCGTGAAGGCCAGGAGGAGGGGGCAATGGAGGGCTACGACAAATACGCCTTCGAGCCCTTCGCCGTCACCGTGGATCTCGCGGTGTTCACGGTCCGGGCGGGCGGGCTCCAGGTGCTGCTGATCGAGCGCGGACAGGAGCCGTACGCCGGCCACTGGGCGCTGCCCGGAGGGTTCGTGCTGCCCCAGGAGTCCGCCGGAACGGCCGCCCGGCGTGAACTCGCCGAGGAGACCGGCCTGTCGGACGTCTCCGGGCTGCATCTGGAGCAGCTGCGCACCTACAGCGAGCCGGACCGCGATCCCCGGATGCGGGTCGTCTCCGTGGCGTACACTGCGCTGCTGCCGGACCCGCCCGAGCCGCGCGGCGGCGGGGACGCGGCGAGCGCGCGCTGGCTGGCGTACGACGGGCTCGGGCCGCTCGCCTTCGACCACGACCGGATCCTCGCGGACGCCCATGAACGGGTCGGCGCCAAGCTCGAATACACCTGCCTGGCCACGGCGTTCTGCCCGCCGGAGTTCACGCTCGGGGAACTCCAGCAGGTCTACGAGACCGTGTGGGGGACCGCGCTCGACCGGCCGAACTTCCGGCGCAAGGTGCTCGCCACGCCCGGGTTCGTCGAGCAGATCCCCGGTGCGGCGCGGCTGACCGGAGGCCGGGGGAAGCCTGCCGCGCTGTATCGCGCGGGCGACGCCACCGCACTGCACCCACCGCTGCTGCGACCGGCACCGGCACCGGCAGCGTCTCCAGCGTCGGCGCCGGCACCCGCGCCGTCGGCGCCCCAGGCATCACCGTCATCGTCGTCGGAAGGACGATCCTCATGACCACGACCGTCAGGAAGCACGCCGCCACCGGGGCGTTGGTCGGACTCGCCCTCGGGGACGCGCTCGGTTTCCCGACCGAGTTCAACGATGTGCCGTCGATCCTCGCCAAGTGCGGGCCCTGGCGGGAGATGGAGCTGCCCACCCCCGCGTACGTCACCGACGACACGCAGATGACGCTGGCGCTGGGGCGGGGGCTGCGGACGGCCATGGACAGAGGGTTGCTGGGGCCCAAGCGGATGGAGCGGCCCGTACGCGAGGAGTTCGTGGACTGGTACCAGTCTCCGCAGAACAACCGCGCACCCGGACGTACGTGCCTGGTCGCCTGCGAGAAGCTGAAGCGCGAGGGCCTGCCCTGGCAGGACGCCAGCCAGATCCACTCCAAGGGCTGCGGTGCCAACATGCGTGTCGCGCCCCTCGGTCTCATCTCCGGGCTCAGTGACGAACAGCGCGCGGGCGCCGCCCAGTTGCAGGCCGCGCTCACCCACGGGCATCCGACCGCGCTCGCCGCGTCCGACCTCACCGCGCACGCGGTGCGACTGCTCGCGCAGGGCGCCGAGCCGACCGGACTGGTCGGCCTGCTGCGCTCGTACGCGTACGAGAACCGCACGCGCTACAACGAGCGCTGGCTCGGCGACCTGTGGACGCGTTCCCAGGACCCGACGCCGACGCACTTCATCTCGCGCGGCTGGGACGAGTGCCTGGAGGTCCTGGAGCGGCTTCAGGGGGCCCTGCGGTCGCCGTCGCCCGAGACGGACCCCTGTCTGGCCACGGGGGCCGGGTGGATCGCCGAGGAGGCCCTCGCCACCGGCCTGCTGTGCTTCCTGCTCTTCGTGGACGAGCCGGTGACGGCCCTGCGCCGGGCCGCCTGCACCTCGGGGGACTCGGACTCGATCGCCTGCCTCGCCGGCGCTTTCGCAGGGGCGTACCTCGGTGCCGATGCATGGCCTACGGAGTGGGCCGACAGGATCGAGTACCAGGGGGATCTGATGGCGTTGGGGGCACTCTGGGACGACTGACCGGCCGATAGGGCTACTGACCAGCCCACCAGCCCACCAGCCCACCGGTCCTGCGGGGCGCGTGATGGGTCAGGTGACGCTGATCGAGTCGCCCGTGACCGTGATCTGCTTCGCGGGGAGCGGCTTCTGGGCCGGGCCCTTGGCCACCGAGCCGTCGGCGATGCGGAACTCGCTGCCGTGGCAGGTGCAGTTGATCGTGCCGTCCGAGACGTTGGCGACGATGCAGCCCTGGTGCGTGCAGACCGCCGAGAAGGCCTTGAAGCCGCCCTCCTCGGGCTGGGTGACGACGACCTTCTCGTCCTTGAAGATCTTGCCGCCGCCGACCGGGATGTCGGCGGTCTTGGTCAGTTCCTCACCGGCGGGCGCCTCGCCCCCGGTCCCGCTCTCCGCGGGGGCGACCGAGGATGCCCCCTCCTCGCTGCCCCCGTCGTTCTCGTCCCCGTACTTGCTGCAGCCGACAACCAACGCGGCCGCGCCCGTCGCGAGAACCGCGCGCCGCGTGGAGGGGTGGGTCATGTCGTCACTCCGAACGTGCGGAAGAACCAGAGGGCGGAGGTCAGCCAGACCACCGTCAGGGCCGAGAAGACGAGTCCGCCGACGATGGGCAGCACCCAGCCGGGCAGACGCTCCGAGCGGAGCAACAGCATCTTTGCACTGAATGCACCGAAGAAGAAGCAACCCAGGATCGAGTGCCACAAAACGCGCGGCTCGTACGTCTGATATCCCAAAGCGTACAAACAGTGCACGGCAACTGGAACCGCAACAAGGAAAGCGATTCGCCCCGACCAGCGGTGCAGCACGCCCGACCAGCTCGGGCCCGGGAGGCGCCCGTAGACCATGAGCGCCGACACGAGCTGCACGACCGCGAAGCCCATCGCGGCCGTGGCGAGCCACGACTTGACCGCGCTCGTGCTGCTGAAGCCCGCGAGGTTGAAGGCGGTGCCCTCTGGGTCGTGCACATTGCCGTAGACGCCGAGGCCGACCGCGACCGCGCCCGCGACCAGGGCCGGTACGAGATAGGTGGCGGCTCCCGGGCGGCGGGAGGCGGGGCCGGGCGGCGGAAAGTTCTGGGTGGCGGCGTTCGGGTCCACGGTCATGGTCGGCTCCCTGCGGTCACGGGTGATGGGGCAAGGGGCGGAGCGAAGAGCGAAGAGCGGGGCGGAGCGGAGGAACGGGCGGGCGGATCACGGGGTCACGGGCTCGGCCGTGAGCCGCTGCCCGTCGACCGTCACGACGCCGGTCTCGGGGTCGATTCGGGGTGCGGGGCCCGGCTTGCCCGCGCGGTTGAGGATGCCGACCTGCTGGCCGCTCGGCAGGACGATCCAGCCGCCGTCGACCTCGGCGCCGCGCACGGTGGCGGTCGCGCGGTACAGCCCGGAGGGCTTGACGGCCTTGTCTGCCGTGAAGCCGTACTTCCGCTGTCCCATGTCGACCGTGCCGCGGATCCGCTTGCCCTTCAGTTCGCCGGTGAGGACGTTGCCGTTCTGGCCGGTGAGCCGCATGCTGCCGTCGGCCTTGACGTCACCCTTGAGCCACGACTCCTGGTCCTTGCCGTCGCAGGAGTACGCGACCGCCTTGCCGTCGCGCAGGGTGACCGCGACCGCGGAGGAGTCGTCGTCCGTGCGGCCCGCGTAGTCGGCGTTGGGCACGGCGGTCTTCGACGGGCTGGGCGAGGGCGAGGCCGACGGCTTGCCCGACGGGGGTGAGGCCGTGGGCGTCGGGCTCGCCGACACGACGTCACCCGAGGACTCGCTCCCGGTCGACGTACTGCGCGTCCCTTCCGTCACATTGAGCGACAGCATGAACAGGGCGAGCAGTAGTCCCGCGAGGAGCGTGAAAAGTGGTCCGGAACGCTTCATCGAGCCTCCCCCGAGGCGTGGCGCGGACAGCCTCACCATGCAAGCGGACCCGCGGCCCCTGCGTCCAGAGGCGCACAGGAGCGACTTCGCGGAAATCAAAGGACGATCACACCGTAGAGGACAACTTCACTCCAAGTGGTGCCAAGTAGTTATTCGGGTGACATTGGTGCAATCCGGGTCGAGCGGCTCGCGGGACGAGCCTCACTGGACCGGTTCGGCCACCTCCACGAAAGGCATGACCATGGCGGGTAGCGATCTGGGCAGTCTGCTCGGCAGTGTTCTCGGCGGAGGCGCTCGGAGCGGCGCCGGCGGAGGGGTGGGCGGGGCCGGAGGGGCCGCCATTCTGGGCTCGCTGCTCCAGGCACTCATGAACGACCGGGGCGGGAGCGGCGGCACCGGGAGCGGCACCGGGAGCGGTGGCAACCCACTGGGCGGCCTGATGGACCTGCTCGCCCGGTCCGGCCTCGCGGAGCAGAACGACTCCTGGGTCGGCACCGGCCAGAACCAGTCCGTGACCGGCGCGCAGATCCAGCAGGCGCTGCCCGACGAGACGCTCAAGCAGGTCGCCGACGAGGCCGGCGTCACCACCGACCGGGCCGCCACCGAGATCGCGCAGACCCTGCCCAAGGTCGTCGACCGGCTGAGCCCCGACGGACACCTGCCGGACGCCTCGCTCGAAGACCTCGTCAAGCAGCAGCGGTTCTGAGGCTCGCGACGTGCCAGTGCGCCCTTCCGGGACAGCGCGGCGGGCGTCTCGGCAGGCGGGCGCCCGGTACCGGGCCACCGAGGGCTGACTAGGCTGGATGTACCAAGAGCCGTACATCAGCAAGGAGCATCACCGTGGCGGTACGAGCGGTCCGGGGCGCCGTCCAACTGGAGCGGGACGAGGCCGGCCACATGGACGAGCAGGTCAGCGAGCTGCTCACCGCCATACTTGAGCGGAACGGGCTGACCACCGAGGACCTGATCAGCATCTGGTTCACGGCGACGCCCGACCTGCACAGCGACTTCCCGGCCGCCGCAGCACGCAAGCTCGGCATCGTCGACGTACCGCTGATCTGTGCGCAGGAGCTGGACATCGAGGGCGCGATGCCCCGGGTCGTGCGGGTCCTCGCGCACATCGAGTCCGATCTGCCGCGCTCCGAGATCGCGCACGTCTACCTGGGTGCCGCGGGCGCGCTCCGCAAGGACATCGCCCAGTGAGAACCGCACTTGTCATCGGCACCGGACTGATCGGTACGTCGGCCGCGCTGGCCCTGGCGGGGCGCGGCGTCGTCGTGCACCTCGCCGACCACGACCCGGAGCAGGCCCGTACGGCGGCCGCGCTCGGCGCCGGCACGGACGAGGAGCCCACCGGGCCCGTCGACCTCGCGATCATCGCGGCGCCGCCCGCGCACGTGGCCTCGGCGCTCGCCGACGCGATGCGTCGCGGCGTCGCGCGCGGCTACCTCGACGTGGCCAGCGTCAAGGGCGGCCCCCGCCGCGAGCTGGAGGCGCTGGGCCTCGACCTGTCCGCGTACATCGGTACGCATCCCATGTCGGGCCGCGAGAAGTCGGGCCCGCTGGCCGCGACCGGGGACCTCTTCGAGGGGCGCCCCTGGGTGCTGACGCCGACCCGGGACACGGACACCGAGGTCCTCAACCTCGCGCTGGAACTCGTCTCGCACTGCCGTGCCGTACCGGTCGTCATGGACGCCGACGCTCACGACCGCGCGGTCGCCCTCGTCTCCCACATGCCCCACCTGGTGTCGAGCATGGTCGCCGCGCGGCTGGAGAACGCCGAGGAGGCGGCCGTACGCCTCTGTGGTCAGGGCATCCGTGACGTGACCCGGATCGCCGCCTCCGACCCGCGCATGTGGATCGACATCCTCTCCGCGAACCCGGGCCCGGTCGCCGACCTCCTTGCGGACGTCTCTGCCGACCTGGACGAGACCGTGCAGGCCCTGCGCGCCCTCCAGTCCTCCGACGAGGCCAAGCGCAGTGAGGGTTTCACCGGCATCGAGGACGTCCTGCGCCGCGGCAACGCCGGCCAGATCCGCGTCCCCGGCAAGCACGGCGCCGCCCCGACCGTCTACGAGAGCGTCGTCGTCCTCATCGACGACCAGCCGGGCCAGCTGGCCCGTATCTTCGCCGACGCGGGCCGCGCGGGCGTCAACATCGAGGACGTCCGCATCGAGCACGCGACCGGGCAGCAGGCGGGTCTGGTCGAGCTGATGGTGAAGCCCTCGGCGGCGCCCGTGCTGACGGCGTCGCTGCGGGAGCGGGGCTGGTCGATCCGGCAGTAGGGCCGGGCGATGCGCGATTCGGTGCCGTGACCCTGGTTCCGGTGATCGTTGCGGCGGTGGCCCCAGGGGCTGTGACGGGGGCACCACGGGGTCCGTAAAACGGGGTCCGGGAAGCCAGTAACCTTGTTCGGGGCACGATCGCGCCCGAACCAGCCCACCACCCCGTACCAGGAAGGTGCCCGCACCCGTGGAAACCACCGCCGCCCGGACCGCTCCGGCCGTGATTGTCGCCATCGACGGTCCCTCCGGCACGGGCAAGTCGAGCACCTCCAAGGCCGTCGCCGCCAAGCTCGGCCTGAGCTACCTGGACACGGGCGCCCAGTACCGGGCGATCACCTGGTGGATGGTGACCAACGGCATCGACATCACCGACCCCTCCTCGATCGCGGACGCGGCCGGCAAGCCCGAGATCGTGTCCGGTACGGACCCCTCGGCGCCGACGATCACGGTCGACGGCACGGACGTCGCGGGCCCGATCCGCACCCAGGAGGTCACCTCCAAGGTCAGCGCGGTCAGCGCCGTGCCCGAGGTGCGGGCCCGGATCACCGAGCTGCAGCGCTCGATCGCCTCGGCGGCCGGGCAGGGCATCGTCGTCGAGGGCCGGGACATCGGCACGACCGTGCTGCCCGACGCCGACCTGAAGATCTTCCTCACCGCGTCCCCGGAGGCCCGCGCGGCCCGCCGCAGCGGTGAGCTCAAGGGTGCCGACGTCAACGCCACCCGCGAGGCCCTGATCAAGCGGGACGCGGCCGACTCCAGCCGTAAGACCTCGCCGCTCGCCAAGGCGGACGACGCGGTCGAGGTGGACACCTCCGATCTCACACTCCAGCAGGTCATCGAGTGCGTCGTCACCCTCGTCGAGGAGAAGCGGGCCACGAAGTGAGCGTCGCGTCCGTGCCCTCGGTCAAGGGCGCCGAGGTCGGGCGGCGCATCGGCGTCGGCTTGATGTACGGCCTGTGGAAGCCGCGGGTGCTGGGCGCCTGGAAGGTCCCCGCGACCGGTCCGGTGATCTTCGCGGTCAACCACTCCCACAACATCGACGGCCCGATGGTCATCGGTGTGGCGCCCCGGCCCTCGCACTTCTTGGTCAAGAAGGAGGCGTTCGTCGGCCCGCTCGACCCCTTCATGACCCGCGTCGGCCAGATCAAGGTCGACCGTGACACCACCGACCGGACGGCCATCACGCGCGCGCTGGGCGTGCTGGAGAACGGCGGGGTCCTCGGGATCTTCCCGGAGGGCTCCCGCGGCGAGGGCGACTTCGCCGCACTGCGCGCCGGGCTCTCCTACTTCGCCGTCCGCAGCGGGGCCCCGATCGTCCCGGTCGCCGTGCTGGGAAGCACGGAGAGGCGCGGACGGTTGATAAAGGCGCTGCCCCCGCTGCGCAGCCGGGTCGACGTCGTCTTCGGGGACCCCTTCGAGGCGGGCGACGGCAGCGGACTGCGTACGCGCAAGGCGCTCGACGAGGCGACCGTGCGGATCCAGAAGCAGCTCACCGCGCACCTGGAAAACGCCAGGCACCTCACGGGGCGTTAAGAGACACTCCAGTAGTGGATCGTCCGATACGGGCGGTCCACCGATCACCACGATGAACTACGAGGTACGGACTTCATGAACGACCACATCCAGCCCGACGGCTCGGCCGAGCACGAGCACGGGGCGCTTGGCGATGCCGAGTACGCGGAGTTCATGGAGCTCGCCGCGGAAGAGGGCTTCGACGTCGAGGACATCGAGGGCGCGATCGAGGCGGCCGGCCACGGCCCGCTCCCGGTCCTCGCCGTCGTCGGCCGTCCGAACGTCGGCAAGTCGACCCTGGTGAACCGGATCATCGGCCGACGGGAGGCCGTCGTCGAGGACAAGCCGGGCGTCACCCGCGACCGCGTCACCTACGAGGCCGAGTGGGCGGGCCGCCGCTTCAAGCTCGTCGACACCGGCGGCTGGGAGCAGGACGTCCTCGGCATCGACGCCTCCGTGGCCGCCCAGGCCGAGTACGCGATCGACGCGGCCGACGCGGTCGTCTTCGTCGTCGACGCCAAGGTCGGCGCCACCGACACCGACGAGGCAGTCGTACGACTGCTGCGCAAGGCCGGCAAGCCCGTAGTCCTGTGCGCCAACAAGGTCGACGGCCTGAGCGGCGAGGCCGACGCCTCGTACCTGTGGGCCCTGGGCCTCGGCGAGCCGCACCCCGTCTCCGCGCTGCACGGCCGCGGCACCGGCGACATGCTCGACGCCGTCCTGGAGGCGCTGCCCGAGGCCCCTGCGCAGACCTTCGGTACCGCGATCGGCGGCCCGCGCCGCATCGCCCTCATCGGCCGCCCGAACGTCGGCAAGTCGTCGCTGCTGAACAAGGTGGCCAACGAGGACCGTGTGGTCGTCAACGAGGTCGCGGGCACCACCCGTGACCCGGTCGACGAGCTCATCGAACTTGGCGGTGTCACCTGGAAGTTCGTCGACACGGCGGGCATCCGCAAGCGCGTCCACCTCCAGCAGGGCGCCGACTACTACGCCTCGCTGCGTACGGCCGCGGCCGTGGAGAAGGCCGAAGTAGCCGTCATCCTGATCGACGCCTCCGAGA
Source organism: Streptomyces sp. ActVer (assembly GCF_027270795.1). Taxonomy (NCBI): domain Bacteria; kingdom Bacillati; phylum Actinomycetota; class Actinomycetes; order Kitasatosporales; family Streptomycetaceae; genus Streptomyces; species Streptomyces sp. ActVer. The sequence continues at coordinate 5,492 of NZ_JAPWHT010000078.1, read as the reverse complement.
CCATCTCGGTCCAGGACCAGCGCATCGTCACGATGGCCGTCGAGGCCGGGCGCGCCATCGTCCTCGCCTTCAACAAGTGGGACACCCTCGACGAGGAGCGCCGCTACTACCTGGAGCGCGAGATCGAGACCGAGCTCGCCCAGGTCTCCTGGGCGCCCCGGGTCAACGTCTCGGCGCGTACGGGCCGCCACATGGAGAAGCTCGTCCCCGCGATCGAGACCGCGATCGAGGGCTGGGAGGCGCGTGTTCCCACGGGCCGGCTGAACGCCTTCCTGGGTGAGCTGGTCGCCGCCCACCCGCACCCGGTCCGGGGCGGCAAGCAGCCCCGCATCCTCTTCGGCACCCAGGCGGGCACCAAGCCGCCGCGGTTCGTGCTGTTCTCCTCGGGCTTCATCGAGCACGGCTACCGCCGCTTCGTGGAGCGCCGGCTGCGCGAGGAGTTCGCCTTCGAGGGCACGCCGATCCACATCTCGGTGCGGGTGCGCGAGAAGCGCGGCAAGAAGAAGTAGCCGCACGGGACGTTACGCACATGGGTGAGGGCCCCGCGGAACCGCGGGGCCCTCACCCATGTGCCTCAGTCTTCCCGGTGCCTCAGCGCTCCCGGCGCGCTCCGGGCGGGAGCGCCGCCGGGAGCAGACCGGTGGCGTGCTGCCGCGCCACCGGCTGCCAGACGGACGTGACGGTCTGGCTCTGGTGCGTGGACACCTGCCCCGTCTGCTGCCCGACGTGCCGCATGCCGTACGCGGTCGGCGTGTACGCACCCGAGTTGGACGAGCTCGTGCTGAGCAGCCCCGTCCCGTGCAGCCCGGATCCCCGCAGGCTAGAGCCATGCAGACCTGAGCCGTACAGGCCTCCGCCGTGCGGCCCGGTCCCGAAAGCCGTGAAGCCGAGCTCCTCCTCGCCACTGCGGTCGCCCGGCAGGGTCCGGAAGGCCTTGCGGAACTCCGCGAAGAGCGCGTCGTAGATCGGCGTGGCCGAAGGGGTGCCCGCGGTGTCCTGTACCGGCCGCATGGCCGGGATGGGGGACGTGTACGGCAGGCGGCGGGGGGAGTCGTAGGTGTGCACGTCTGTGCCAACGACCCCGCCGCCCTTCGGATGCGGCCGCCGGTCCGTATTGGCCGGTCACCGGGAGTGTTTCCGGCGCATTCGTGGACCGGGGCCCGCGCTCAGGTGCCGGCCAGGGGCATCGCGCTCGCCACCAGCTGGCCGCCCGCGGCGGCCTTGTCGAGGGCCTGGCGCAGCAGGTCCTCGCGGGGCTGGCGGCCGATCGAGCCGACCGGGGCCGCGAACAGCAGCACCTGCTGGTGCTTGTTGGCGGCCGCCCGCCAGCTGTCGGTGACCTGGAGCGGCTGGTGAGCCTGCCACCAGGCGACGGGGGAGCCGCCGCCGGTGCCGGGCTGCAGGACCGCGTGCAGCTGGCCCATGGCGAGCAGCACGGACCAGCCGTGCAGTACGGGCGGCACTTCCGTGAGCTGGCTCAGCGGCATGAAGCCCTGCTCGATGAGGAGCGGCAGGAAGTCGTCGCCCGCTCCTCCCGTCGTGCCGGGCCGGGCGATGCGTCCGGTCGGCTCGACGACGAGCGCGGGCTGCAGCTCGCCGCCGAGCAGGACGAGCCCGCTGGTGACTCCGAGGACGGCCTGCTCGGGCAGGGCCTCGGCGGGGCGCTCGTCCCCGGTGATGGAGTCGCCGGTGATGGAACGGACGGCGCCCTGCAGTTGCTCCTCGGTCACCTGGACGACCTGCGAGGGCAGGCAGGTGGCGTGCGCGAAGGCGAGTACGGCGGTCTCGTCGCCGATGAACAGGACGGTGCTGGTGCGCTCCTGTTCGGAGTCGCCCTGGGTGCGGCAGGACGTGCAGTCGTAACTGCCCGGGGCGTTCTCTCCGGCGAGCAGCCGGTCGGCTTCTTCGTCGCCGATCTCGGCGCGTACGTCGTCGCTGACGTCGAGCATGCGCGGCACGGGTGGCTCCTCGGGATGCGGTGCGTGGTGCGGCCGGGTGGCCCCCGGCCCATGAACCGGATGGGTTCCCGGCTCATGAAGAAGACAACGGGCGATCTGTGGCCGGAGTCACGCCCGAGAGCGAACGGAATCGAACCATCCTGCGCACAGGGTGAACCCGGCTGCGGAATCTGTTACTCCACGCCAACTTCTCGGGGTTCCAAGGAAGTTGATCCGGTGAGGTGAGTCACAGATCGTCAGGTCCGTTGGTCGACAAATCCGGAAATCAGCGAATGAAGCGGGTGTCTCAAATTCGACGATACTCCCGGTAACGGTGAACTGGCCTGGAATGACAAGGAGTTGGTTGTTACCGGGCCTCTCGGCTCTCTACATTGCTCCGCCGTGTGCAACGAGCACCGCTCGGGTACGTCCGCCGACCGCACAGCAAGTCAGCCAGAAGTACGACCGGCATCACCACAAGCGCCACCAGTACCACCAGCACCATCTCCGGCGGACGGGGCGAAACGGGAAGGACCGCGTCGACACGCGGGACCGTCCGTGCCGCCTTGGGGGAGCCCGGGTCCTTGGAGAGGGAACTACATGTCCGAATGTGCCGATACCACTCGTAAGACTCGTACCACGGCGGTCCTCGCCGGGGCGGCGCTGCTCGCCCCGCTCGGACTGCTCGCCGCCACCGGCAACGCCGCGGCGGCGGACAGCGGAGTGTGGGACCGCATCGCCCAGTGCGAGAGCGGCGGCAACTGGCACATCAACACCGGGAACGGCTACTACGGAGGACTCCAGTTCTCCGCCGGCACCTGGCGCGCGTACGGCGGCTCGGCCTACGCGTCCACCGCCGACAAGGCCTCCAAGGCGCAGCAGATCGCTGTCGCCACCAAGGTGCAGCGCGGGCAGGGATGGGGCGCCTGGCCCACCTGTTCGTCACGCGCGGGCGCGTCCGGCGGTGCGCCCGCGGCGTCCGCGCCCACCACCCCCACCACCAAGGCCGCCCCGTCGAAGCCGGCGAAGGCGCCGGACCGTTCGACGGGCCACACCGGCCGCGGCTCGTCCCGCGGCGACTACACCGTCCGCAGCGGCGACACGCTGAGCGCCATCGCGGCCCGGCACGGAACCACCTGGCAGCGGATCTACGCCGCCAACAAGGCCGCCATCGGCGGGGACCCCGACGTGATCGTCCCCGGCCAGCGGCTGGAGCTGTGAGCCCGGGGCCCCACCCGGTCCTCCGACCGGGTGGGGCCCCGTCGGACACCTGCGCGGCTCGCCGACGGGCCGTCACCACCCTGCCTAGCGTGGCCCGATGTCGATCAAGCGCATGCGGTACGCGGCTGTCGTCGCCGTCGTCCTGGCCGTACTCGCCCCCGCGGTGGCGGTCGCGGCACCACCGCCCGCGGGACCACCGCCCACGGCACCAGGTCCGCCGGTGCCGGGACGGGTGCCCTACAACTGCGCCAGGGACCAGTGGCCGTGGGGCTGTCTCGCTCAGTGCGAGAGCAGTGGCCGCTGGGACGCGAACACCGGGAACAGGTTCTACGGAGGACTGCAGTTCTGGCAGCCCACCTGGAAGGCCTTCGGCGGACTGGCCTACGCGCCGCGCGCCGACCTCGCCACGCGTGACGAGCAGATCCGGGTCGCGGAGGAGGTGCTGCGCGTCCAGGGATGGGAGGCGTGGCCCGTCTGTGCCAAGAGGTACAAGCTCAAGGGCCGGGCGCATGTGGTGAGGTCCGGCGAGTCGCTCGCGTCGATCGCCCGCCGGTACCGCGTCAAGGGCGGCTGGAAGGCGCTCTACAAGCTCAACCGGAAGATGATCGGGGAGTATCCGCAGCGGCTGAACGTCGGCACCATGCTGAAGCTGCCGAAGGGGGCGGGACCGGGACGGCTGGTCACTCCGGTGCTTCCTCCGGCGACTTCTCCGGCGGTTCTTCCGGAGGACGCGGCCACCGGCTCCCCGAGTCTCCCGGGCGGGTCGGACTTGGCGGACTCGCGGGCCCGGGCCGTCTCGACGCCTCCGCCGGTCCTGATGGGCCCGCCGCCGAGACCGCCGTCTCCGTCGCCTCGCCGCTGAACACGACCGCGCCGCGCCGGAGTTCGTACACGATCGCCGTTCTGCCGTGCAGGCCTGGCGGCAGGCGCTGTTCGGCCACGATCACGCACGCGTCGAGGCCGCTCAGCAGCTCGTAGGTGCGGGCGGCGACCGTCGGGGACATGCCCTGCGCGGGTTCGTCGACGATGACCACGCGCGCGCGTGCCAGGAGGGCGCGGGAGAGGGCGAGCATGCGCTGCTCGCCGCCGGAGAGGGTTCCCGCCCTTCTGGCGAGCAGCGGGCCCAGTTGGGGATACGCGTCCAGGGCGGGCGCGAAGTCCTGGCCGGGAGCCGCGAGTCCGAGGTTCTCGCGGACGGTGAGCGAGCCGAAGACGGCCCGGCGGTCCGGGACGAGGCACAGACCGCGGCGGGCCCGTTCGTACGCGGGCATTCCCGTGACGTCGGTGCCGTCCCAGACCACGGCCCCGCGGGACAGGGGCACGGTTCCGGCGAGGGCGCGCAGCGCGGTCGTACGGCCCGAGCCGTTGCGGCCGAGCAGGACGGTGACGCCGGGGGCGGGCGCGTGCAGTGTCACCCCGTGCAGCGCCTCCAGCGGGCCGTGCCGCACGCGCGCGTGGCGCAGCGAGATCCCGGACGCGCTCATCCGTCGACCGCCGTTCCGGGCCCCTGGCTTCCTCGGCCGCCTTGGTGTCCCTGGTGTGTTTCGAGCCGGTCGAGGCCTTCCAGTACGTGGTCGGCCGGACCGGAGGCGACGACGCGGCCCGCCGTCATGACGTGCACGGTGTCGGCCAGGTCGGCCACGAGGTCCAGATCGTGCTCGACGACGAGCAGGGCCGTACCGTCCGCGGCCAGCGCCCCCAGCACGCGGGCCAGCGCCGCCACTTCGCCCGTGTCCAGCCCCGCCGCGGGCTCGTCGAGGAGCAGGACACGGGGGCTTCCCGCCAGGGCCCGCGCGAGTTCGACCCGCCGCAGGGTTCCGGTCGGCAGGCCCGCCGCAGGGAGCGCCCGTACGGCTCCGTCGAGCCCGAGCAGCCGCAGCACCCGTTCCACGGCGTCCCGGTCCACGACTCGGCCCTGCTCGGCCCCCACGCGTACGTTCTCGGCCACCGTCAGGGTCGGGAAGACGGCGAGTTGCTGAAAGGTGCGGGCGATACCGAGCCGGGTCCGGGCGTGGGCGGGCAGCCGGGTGATGTCCCGCTCCCCGAGCCCGATCCGCCCGGCATCCGGCCGCACGGTCCCGGCGAGACAGTGGAACAGCGTGCTTTTCCCTGCCCCGTTGGGCCCGACGACGGCGGTGATCCTGCCCGGGGCCAGATCGAGGTCCACGCCGTCCAGAGCGGTGAACCCGTCGTAGGCGACGCGAAGGGCACGGGCGCGGAGGACCGGGAGGGCCGGCGTGCTGCGGGACGTCCGGGGGCGGGTGGGCGAGACAGGCCCTGCTGCGCGGGCTCCGGCTCCGGCTCCGGCGGGCGGGGTCGGCTTTGCCGCGCCAG
>NZ_JAPWHT010000789.1:0-2328 GCF_027270795.1 Streptomyces sp. ActVer | reverse complement strand
CGAGGAGGCGTCCGGGCCTCCGGTATTGCGGGGCGTGGGCGGGGCAAGCGAGGCGGGAGGTTCAGGCGAGGCGGGGGGCGAGGCTGGTGGCGGGGACTAGCGAACGCCAAGCGGCTTCACGATGTCACTCGGGCCACTTTCAAGGGGCGCGGGGCTGTGACATTGTGCGGCTCCGCCGCGTGGGCGCGACAAGCCCCCCACCGGCCCGCACCCAAAAGCAAGCAGGCGCCCCCGGCAGAACACCGCGAACGCCCACTCCACCCGCCCTGCCGGAGGCTAAAGCGTCGCCGCGGCCCGGGCTATCGCCGCGGAGAACGTGGACACCTCGGTGTACACACCCGGTACGAGCGGCCGGGCGCACCCGTCGCCCCAGCTGACGATCCCGACCTGGAGCCACTTCCCGCTGTCGTCCTTGCGGAACATGGGCCCGCCGGAGTCGCCCTGGCAGGTGTCGACCCCGCCGCGCGGGACGCCGGCGCAGATCTCCTGTCCGGCGATGAGCCGACCGCCGTAGTACCGCTTGCACTGGCGGTCGGCGACGAACGGCACCTTGGCCTTGAGGAGCTGCGTGGAACCGGTGTTCGCGTTCTCCGCGGTGTCGCCCCACCCGGCGATGGTGAACGTGCCCCTGTTGTAGCGGGTGTTCGTGGCGAGCTTCAGCGTGGGCAGGTTGATGGGCCGGGCGAGCTTGATGAGCGCCCAGTCCTTGCCGTTGCCGTTGTAGCCCGGGGCCTGGAGGACCTTGGTGGACTTGACCTTGATCGCGCCGGAGGCGTTGAGGTCGGCGACCCCGGCCGTGGCGGTGATCCGGGTGGTGTTGCCCGAGCCGTCCACGCAGTGCGCGGCGGTCAGGACGACGTCCTTCTTGTAGAGGGCACCGCCGCAGCCCATGGAGAGGCTGACCATGAACGGGAACTCGTTCTGCGCCGCGGGCGTACCGCCGACGACCGGCACCGGCGCCGCGTGCGCGGCGACGGGCTGGAGGCTGGCGGTCGCGAGGGCGACGGCACCGATCGCCGCGGCCCGCTTGAAGGCGGATCTCTTGAGGAGACTGACTGCCCTGTTTGTCAACATGATCCCTTTCATGGGGGGTTGAGTGCGCAGAAGAGCGCACAGAAGTATGAGGATCATGACGCATGGGCGGCAAGGGTGGATCTCACTTCCCCACCGGGCAACCCAACCCAGGAGAATCCGCTCGCGTCCCCTTAAAGTGGAATGGGGTTCAGGGCCTCTCTGGGGGTACGGACGTGACGAACGGCGGTCCGGTCGAGCACGGCTACCCGCACCTGGACACGGTGCGGGCGGCGATCACCGCGCTGTACAAACGGCTCTCGTACGACACCATCCACACCTTCGCCACCAGCGTGGCCCCCGCCGACGTGGCGTTCTGCGACACGGACGATCTCCATCTCGGTGCCCAGCGGGTCGCCCGCGAACTGGTACGGCACTTCCGTCTGCCGGATGCCCGCATGATCGTGGGCTTCCGCGAGATGGAGCACGCGGCGAACGTCGAGCTCGCCGCGGGCCCCGAGTACTTCATCGAGCTGAACGACCGCTTCCGCACCCACCGCAGGGACATCGGCGCGGCGCTCGCGCACGAGGTGATGCACGTCTATCTGCACCGCCTGGACCTGTCGTTCCCCGGCACGCGCGACAACGAGATCCTCACGGACACGGCGACGACGTATCTCGGCGCGGGCTGGCTGCTGCTCGACGCGTACCGGGAGGACTCGGCGTCCTCGCAGAAGCTGGGCTATCTGACGCCGGAGGAGTTCGGGTACGTGCTGGCGAAGCGGTCGCTGGTGTTCGGTGAGGATCCGGCGACCTGGTTCACCAGCCCGCAGGCGTACACCGCATACACGAAGGGGATGACGCGGGCCCGTCACGACGAGCGGCAGCCGCCGCTGACCGCGGCGGGGTGGGTGGGGCGGCGGCGTTACGCGAAGGATCGCCGGCATGCGCAGGATCACGTCGTCGGGGCGCCGTCCGTCGACGCCCCGTATGCCTTCACGCCGGACGGTCGCGGGCCGCTGCGGGTGTCGTTTCCCTGTCCGACCTGTCATCAGCGGATTCGGGTGCCGGTGCGGGGGCGGGTTCGGGCTCGGTGTGGGCTTTGTCGGACTGTTCTGGAGTGCGATACGTAAGTGTGGGTGGGGCGTTGGATCGTGGGGAGGGTGCGGGTGCGTTGGGGCTGGTCGCGCAGTTCCCCGCGCCCCTAAAAGACAGCGGTTCGCCGTGCCCTCTGCCCAGGGGGCGCTGCAGCGGAAAGCCGCCGCCCGTCTGTCCCGTCGACGGGCGCCGCCCTTCCGGCCCCCGCATCCCCCTGCT
>NZ_JAPWHT010000788.1:0-2338 GCF_027270795.1 Streptomyces sp. ActVer | reverse complement strand
GTCCGGCGAAGGGCGGGCGGGTCGTCGTGGGCGACGACGCGCTCGCGGACGAGGGGCGGCTGCTCGCCGGGGAACTGGGCCTGGCCTACGCGGGCTCGGACGGGGCGCGGGCCGGCGATGTGGAGCTGGGCCTCACCGACGAGGACGCCAACGCCGAGTCGTACACGCTGACCGTGAAGGACGGGCGGGTGCGGATCAGCGGGACGGCCGAGGCGGGCGTCTTCTACGGCACACGCACGCTCAAGCAGGAGGTACGCCAGGGCGGCACGGCACCCGAGGGAGTCGTACGGGACTCGCCGGCCAAGCCGCAGCGCGGGTTCATGCTGGACATCGCGCGCAAGCACTTCACGGCCGGGTGGATCGAGGACCGGATCCGTGAGCTGGGCGACCTCAAGTACAACCAGCTCGGGCTGCACTTCTCCGACGACCAGGGCTTCCGGATCGCCTCCGACTCGCACCCCGAGGTCGTGTCGAAGCAGCATCTGTCGAAGGCGGAGGTGCGGCGCATCCTCGCGCTCGCGGCGAGCCGGCACATCACCGTCGTGCCCGAGATCGACTCGCCCGGCCACCTGGGCGCCGTGCTCGCCGCGCACCCGGACCTCAAGCTCCGCAACACCCAGGGCGTGATCTCGCAGGGCTCGCTCGACATCTCCAAGCCCGAGTCCGCGAAGATCGTGGACGACCTGCTGAACGAGTACGCGGACCTCTTCCCCGGGCGGTACTGGCATGTCGGCGCTGACGAGTACCGGGCGCTGACGGTGTCGAACCCGGCGGCGTCCTATCCGCAGCTGGCCGCCGCCGCGAAGGACAAGTACGGCTCGGGCGCCGGGATCGCGGACCTCGCGACCGGGTGGCTCAACGACCGGGCCGACGTGATGCGCGGGCACGATCGGACCGTACGGGCCTGGAACGACGGGTTCTTCCCCGGGGGCGCGGTGCAGGCCGACGACGACATCCAGGTCGCGTACTGGACGGGCAAGGAGATCGGCGCGCGGCAGCCGGCCGAGTACCTGCGGGCCGGGCGCGAGGTCATCAACTACAACGACGAGTACCTGTACTACGTGCTCGGGCAGCCCAACGCCTTCGTCTACCCGACCGGGCAGCGCATCTACGAGCAGTGGACCCCGCTCGTCGTGCGCGGGACGACGCCGGTGTCACGGGAGTACGACGACCAGATCCTCGGCGGCTACTTCGCCGTCTGGTGCGACCTCTCCGGCTCGCAGACGCAGGACCAGGTGGCGGCGGGGATCCGGATGCCGTTGCGGGCGCTGACACAGAAGCTGTGGGATCCGCGGAAGCCGGGGATGCCGTGGGCGGAGTTCAAGCAGCTCGCGGGGAAGCTGGGCTGACGCCGAGATGGGATGTTGCCCCCGCGGTACGTATGGGACGGATGGGACGGGCGGGACGAGTGGTGCGGCCGTGACGGACGTGACGGTCGTGTCGCGTGGACGTCAACGCCCAGGTGACGGTATGCAGGACGAAAAGGCCTGGCCTGGATCACGCGCCGGTGTGGCGCAGTTGCGGCGGCTTGCCCGTTTCGGTGGCGAACTGCCGTGCGTGTGTGGTGTATTCACGCTGGCCGAACCGATACACCGGGGGAGCGGGATGGGCTACTGGGGATATTTCGTCGTAGGCAGGAGCGAGCAGCCGCTCGCGGAACTGGAGGCGCTGTCGGGTGCGTCCGGCCTGACGCTGCAGCAGACGGCGGACGACGGCTGGCAGGTGTGGGAGTACCCCAACGCTCCCGACGACCCTGCCAAGGGTGACGTCGGCAACATGAACGACCTGGCCCAGGAGACGGGCGCACCCGCGCTGTTCGGGTACGTGATGGACAGCGACTGCGTGGTCGTCGAGGCGGCCGCGCCCGAGAGCGGTGCCTGGACGACCTGCCTGGACAGGGACGCGATGGCCGGGTACCTCGGCGGCAACGAGGACGGGCTGGCCGTCGACGACTTCTTCCTCGAACCGCACGACGCCGTCGGGCGGGCCGTCGCCTGGGCCGCCGAATCGGGGCGTCCCGTGCCCGAGGAACCCCTCCTCGACGTGCTCACCTCCGACGCCGATCCGTCGGCCGAGATGCTGTTCTTCCGATTTCTGGACCGGCTCGGCGTTGTCCCCATGTAGATTTCGGCCAACTCGCAGTGTGACGTTCCGGCCACAGTGCACGCAGTAAGGGGAAGTGCGGGCTCCGTTACCAGAGGCGGCCCCACCGAGGGAGGCGTGATGAGCCTGGTGGAACTGATCGCTCAGGCCGACGAGCGTGGTCTTGCGGCGAGCGGGCTGGCGTGTCTGGACCGGTGCGTTCCGCTGTTGGGCGGGGACGACGAGCTTCTGCGGC
>NZ_JAPWHT010000787.1:0-2346 GCF_027270795.1 Streptomyces sp. ActVer | reverse complement strand
CCCGGCCGGGGGTCAGCCGCCGGTCAGCTTCGGCGCCCACGCGCACGCCTCGACCGCCGCCGCCAGTACGGCCCGCTCGGTGGCGGTGAGGGCGTACGTGTCCGGCGCGCCGGACGGCGCGTCCAGGTGCGGGCGGACCCGGTCCGCGTCGAAGGCGGTGAGGGTGGAGAGCGGTTTCATCAGCAGGTTGAGCGGGTGCTCCAGGTCCTGGACGACCGTCGAGTAGAAGTCCGTCGACGAGTTCCTCGTGGAAAGCGCGAGCATGCCCTCGTACACCGCCAGCCGTCCGTACGGCGACGATGCGAACTTTCCGACGGCTCGCGGGAGCGCCAGATCGTCGTCCTTGCTGTCGGGCCCCGCCTGCACCAGGAAGGGCGGGGCCGGGGAGCGTTCGAGGGTGGTGATGTCGTAGTGGTAGTTGACGTTGCCGCCCTCCGCCACCAGGAGGTTCCACGGAGCCACCGGGTTGAGCCGGAAGAACGTACGTGGTGACGAGTGCCGGCCGTCGTGCAGTCCGCGGAGACGGCCGCCGATGACCTGCCAGCGGTACAGGCCCCCGTCGTAGCCGGCCGTGACGATGGAGTCCTCGGTGAAGGTGATCGCGTTGATCGAGCCGTGCCGCAGGGACTCCACGACGATGTCGTGCATCGGCTGCAGTCTGCTGTCGGTGACGAGGATCCGGGTGTCGTCCGCGAAGGCGATACGGGTGCCTGTGGCGTCCACGGCGAACAGGTCGGCACGCCGGAGGCCGAACTCCCGCAGATTGAGCTGTTCCTGCTCGCCGTCCGCGAGGGCGAAGGCGACGCCGTTCAGCTTCGTGCCCATCACGAAACCCGTCGCGGTCGCCTCCACCACCGCGTCCAACAGGCCGCTGCCCTGTGCCAGTACGGCCTCCCGGCCGGGTGTGTACTCGACGACCTCCGTGTCGCCGCGGTAGCCCCCGCTGTCGAACTCCCGCCGGGCCACGACCGTTTCGCTGTCGATGGCGCACAGCGACCAGTGCTGCGCGGGCCCCTCGTACAGCGTCGACCGCACGCCCGTCCGGTCGACGGTGACGACGCGCGAGGTGTGCGCGTCGCGGCCCTTGAGGTCGAGCGCCACGACCGGATGACGCACGGAGAAGCCCACCGGGCTGGCGAAGCCCAGTGTGTCGGACAGCCTGTGGGTCGTACGGTCGAACAACTCCGCCCCGAGCCTGGTCGCCTCCCTGTGCGGGAGCCCGGTGAGCACGTCCGCCAAACGGGCGTCGGCCTCGGACGGCGGGTCCCACTTGCGGCGTTTCAGATGGGCCGCCGCGCCCACTGCCTGGGGCAGTGGCAGGGAGAGGATCAGCCACCACAGGGTGCGCCAGTCGCCCTTGCGCGCCACCTTGCGCGCCATGCCGATCGGATCCGGACCACCGTCGATGCGCGGGATCACCGTGTGCCGCCTCCCCGTTGGTGAGCTTCCACCCCTGGCCACCGTCCGGACACATTTTGTCGCAGGTGTCACGGTCAGAGCCAGCGTGTTGTCACGTGGGGAACGTGGAGAACCAGCACGTTGTCGGGCGGAGAACCAGTTGTCGGGTGGAGAACCAACAGGTTGTCAGGTGGAGAACCAGCCGCCCGGCTTGATGTCCACCCCGAGCCTGCGCAGCGTCGCGTCCTTGAGCCGCGGGTCGAAGTCGCCCAGGGCGTTGGCCGCACGGACCTGTACGGAGCGGCCGGCCTCCGGTGACTCGGCCAGCTCCCGCAGCAGCCGCAGCCCCTCCTCACGGTCCACGTCCGCGAGGGCGTGCGCGGCGACCACACGGACCTCGCCGGTCGACTCGACGGCGTACGACCGCAGAAGAGGCAGCCCCGCCTCCCGGTTGCGTCCGGCGAGCAGCGCGGCGGCCCGGATGCGCGGGCCGTCGTCCCAGCCCGGCTCCCGGGCCAGCGCGGCCAACCGGGCCTCCCCGTCGGCCGGTTCGTAGTGGGCGAGCTCAAGTGCCGCGCGCAGCCGGTGCGGGGGTTCCTGGCCGGCGGCGCGGGCGATGGCGTCCAGTGCGCGAGTCCCCTCCGCTTGGTCGTGCTGCGCGAGAAGCACCGCGGCGTCGCAGCCGTAGCGGCCGTGCAGGGCGCGGTCGGCGAAGTCGCGCAGGAGGAGCGTGCCCGCGTCGACCCGGTAGCGGGCGAGGCGGTGCGCCGCCTCGACGCGGTAGCCGGCGTCGACCCGTTCGTCGCGGGCGATGCGCTCCAGGAGCAGCGTCGCCTCGGTCCGGGTCCGGTCGCCGTCCTCGGCCGACGAGGCGAGCGCGTCGGCCGCGTACACCCGGCTGTCCGCGAAGAACCGCCCGTCGGCGGCGAACCGCAGCAGCCAGTCGGT
>NZ_JAPWHT010000786.1:0-2350 GCF_027270795.1 Streptomyces sp. ActVer | reverse complement strand
GGCACCACCCCGCGCCCCCTCCGCAGCCCGGCTCGGCGGCCGAGCGGGGCTGCGGAGGGGGCGCGGGGTGGTGCCTGTGGTGGTGGACGGGGAGTTTGTCGCCAGGGCCGGAGTCCGTCTCCGTCTCTGTCTCCGGGGCGGCCGCGCTCGGTTGCGCCCCGATCAGCGCCCGCCCGTGCGCCGACAGCGCCCCCCGCCCGGTGATCCCCCGCGACTTGGCCTCGGACAGCGTCCACCGGGCCAGCCGGGCCCGCAGGTCGTCCGACGAGGCGGCCCCGCGCAGCGCGCGCTCCCAGTGGAGGCGGGCCACGAGTGAGTCGGGGGACGCGGAGGCCCCCTCGGGGAGCGCGGCCAGGAGCGTCAGGACACGGTGGCGGACCTCGGGGGCGGCCGAACGGTCGAGGCCCGGGCCCAGCGCGGACAGTGTGCGCTCCTTGGCGTCCCGGCCGCCGATCACGCCCGCCGTGCGGGTGGCGGACAGCCAGGCCGTGGCCAGCCGCGTCCAGCGCGCGGCCGCCGGGAGCTCCAGCCATTCGTCGTACGCCGGGGTCGCCGCGTACCGCTCGTCGGCCTCGCCGTCCGACGCCAACAGGCCTGCCGCGTAGGCGAGTTCGACCCAGAACGCGGCGACCGGCTCGGGGACGTCCAGGGCCACGGCGGTGCGCTTGAGGTCCCGTACGCTCAGGCCGCCCGCGCGCAGGACGGTCGGGCCGCCCTCGTCCCAGTCCTTCAGCAGCTCCTCGATGGTCGCGAGCGAGGTGTACGCCTGGCCGGCCGCCGTCGTGTCCACAACCTGTGGACGGTGCGTGGCGGCCGGCTCGACCGCCGGTGGCAGGGGCTGGGTGTCGCGATGGGCGCGGCCCGCACGGAGGTGGAGGGCGACCTCGCGGGGCAGTACGACCGTGCCGGGCGCCGTCGGCAGCAGCAGACCGCGGTCCAGGAGCCAGCGCAGACGCGAGGCGGGATCGGCGGTCACCTGGCCGTAGGGAGGGCCCCAGACCAGCCGGGACAGGACGTCCAGGGAGTCCGGCGGGGCCGCGGCGAGCAGGTCCGCCATCCGGGCGCGGTCGGTGAAGAGGCCGCTCAGGGACGCCACCGCCGACACCGCGTCGTGCGTCGTGGGCAGCCCCGCCGCCGTGAGGATCTCCTGGATCCGGCCCGGGGACATGCCCGACGTGGCCTCCGCGACCGTCGGCCCGAGACCCGTCGGGGACGGGTGCTGCGGCGAGGGCGCGAGCAGTTCGCGGGCCGTGCGGACCAGGCGGAGCCGGTCGTCCGGGCCCCACACCAGGGCCTGTTCGCGCAGGGCGGCCAGGGCGTGCGGGAACGCCCCGACGACCGCCGGGTCGTTCTCGTCACCGGCCAGCAGCGCCAGGAGCGTCCCCCGGTCCGCCGGCTCCGGGGCCACCGCAAGCGCCTCCGCCGTCTGGAGCGTGAACCGGTCCAGGCGCTCCAGGGCGCGGATCACCGAGGCGCGGGTGCCGGCCCGGGTGGCGAGCTGCGTGAGATCGGTGGGGACGGGCGTGATGAGATCCGGGCGGGCGCGCAGGAGCGCGGCGAGGGAACCGTCGTCCTTCGCGCGGAGCGCCTCCGCGAGGGACCGCGGGGCCACCTGCTTCTCATCGCTGCTCATCCGCTCAACGGTAGCGGGTGGCGGGCCCGCCAGGGGCCGTCTGCCAGGGCCCGGAACCCGTGTACCGGGCGGACTCCGGGCGAACGGAACGTTTCCCGGACGGCCACGGGATGAACATCGTCAGGAGGATCACGGCACCCCGGGCGACACTCCACCCCCATCGGCCACCGGGGGCTCCCGGTCAACTGCTCGGCAGGTCAAGGGGATTGGTGGATCCGGGGGATGAGGGATCCAAGGGCGGACCTCGACTTCGGCAAGCGGGTCGCCGGGCGGGTCGCCGTCATCGGCGTCGCGCACCCCTCCGGGAAGTCCTCCGCGGCGTTCGTCCGGGAAGTGGAGATCCCGAGCGTGTGCGAGCCGACCTGACCCGAGTCCGTGCCCACCCCCCCCTGCGCTAACGTCGTCCCACGGGGTATTCGACGCACCCGCCCCGGAGGGGACTTCGTGGGTATCGAGAGCGACCAGGTCGTCTACGAGTATCTGAGCCGTGTCGGTGACGTGGCTCAGCAACGGCAGCTGCCGTCGGGCATCCGCATGCGCCTGGTCTCGGAGCTGCGCAACGAGATCGACCGGCGCCGGGCCAAGGCGACCGTCGACAGTCCGGCCGCGGTCCGCCGCATCCTCGAACGGCTCGGCACCCCCGAGTCGGTCGTCGCCGCAGCGAACGCCGACACCGGCGGGGGCGAGGGCCCGGCCGCGCGGGGCTCGGCCGGGCCC
>NZ_JAPWHT010000785.1:0-2382 GCF_027270795.1 Streptomyces sp. ActVer | reverse complement strand
CTGACCGGCGCGATGATGCTGGCGCTGGGGAACCGGACGTTCGGCGTCATGGCGAACGACGACTCGTTCCGCACGGCGGTGTACGAGGCCGCCGAGGAGGTCGGCGAGGCGGCGTGGCCGATGCCGCTGCCGGACCACCTGAAGAAGGGGATGGACTCCCCGACCGCCGACATCGCGAACATGGGCGAGCGGTACGGCGGTGGCCTGGTCGCCGGGTTGTTCCTGAAGGAGTTCGTGGGTGAGGGCATCACCTGGGCGCACCTCGATATCGCCGGGCCTGCCTTCAATGAGCAGGGGCCGTTCGGGTACACGCCCAAGGGGGGTACGGGGTCTGCTGTGCGTACGTTGGTTCGGCTTGCCGAGCTGACGGCTGCCGGGGATTTGGGCTGACGCCCGCCCGATAGCCCGGTTCCGCTCGCCATACGGCGGGTGCGGGTCGGGTGTGGCTGGTCGCGCAGTTCCCCGCGCCCCTTCGGGGCGCCCCCGAAGGGGCGCGGGGCCTCCGTGTGATCGATCAGACGTCTCACTGCCCGGCCCGGCGTCCCGCTCGGCGCCGACAGGTGCGAAGATGGGTTCTCGGCAGGACAGGGCCCACCTCAGGGCCGAAGAAAGAGCGGCCGGACACCAGCCGCCGCCCGGTCGACGCAGACCGGCGTACGGCGCACATGCATGGAGGACGTGACGTGGCGAACGACGCCAGCACCGTTTTCGACCTAGTGATCCTCGGCGGTGGTAGCGGCGGCTACGCCGCGGCCCTGCGCGGAGCGCAGCTGGGCCTGGACGTCGCCCTGATCGAGAAGAACAAGCTCGGCGGCACCTGCCTGCACAACGGCTGCATTCCCACCAAGGCCCTGCTGCATGCCGGCGAGATCGCCGACCAGGCACGCGAGGCGGACCAGTACGGTGTCCTGACGACTTTCCAGGGCATCGACATCAACGCCGTCCACAAGTACAAGGACGACGTGATCAGCGGCCTCTACAAGGGCCTGCAGGGCCTCGTGGCCTCGCGCAAGGTGACGTACATCGAGGGTGAGGGCCGTCTGTCGTCCCCCACGTCCGTGGACGTCAACGGCCAGCGCATCCAGGGCCGTCACGTGCTCCTCGCGACCGGCTCCGTGCCGAAGTCGCTGCCGGGCCTGGAGATCGACGGCAACCGCATCGTCTCCTCGGACCACGCGCTGAAGCTGGACCGCGTCCCGCAGTCCGCGATCGTGCTGGGCGGCGGCGTCATCGGCGTCGAGTTCGCCTCCGCGTGGAAGTCCTTCGGCACCGACGTCACGGTCATCGAGGGGCTCAAGCACCTCGTGCCGGTGGAGGACGAGAACAGCTCCAAGCTTCTTGAGCGCGCCTTCCGCAAGCGCGGCATCAAGTTCAACCTCGGCACGTTCTTCGAGAAGGCCGAGTACACGCAGGACGGCGTCCGCGTGACCCTGGCCGACGGCAAGACCTTCGAGGCCGAGATCCTCCTGGTCGCCATCGGCCGCGGGCCGGTCTCCGCCGGTCTCGGCTACGAGGAGCAGGGCGTCGCGCTGGACCGCGGCTACGTCCTCGTCGACGAGTACATGCGCACGAACGTGCCGACCATCTCGGCCGTCGGTGACCTGGTCCCGACGCTCCAGCTCGCGCACGTCGGCTTCGCCGAGGGCATCCTGGTCGCGGAGCGTCTCGCCGGTCTGAAGACCGTTCCGATCGACTACGACGGCGTGCCGCGGGTGACGTACTGCCACCCCGAGGTCGCCTCCGTCGGTATCACCGAGGCCAAGGCCAAGGAGATCTACGGTGCGGACAAGGTCGTCGCTCTGAAGTACAACCTCGCGGGCAACGGCAAGAGCAAGATCCTCAAGACCGCGGGCGAGATCAAGCTCGTCCAGGTCAAGGACGGTGCCGTGGTCGGCGTCCACATGGTCGGCGACCGCATGGGCGAGCAGGTCGGCGAGGCCCAGCTGATCTACAACTGGGAGGCGCTGCCCGCCGAGGTCGCGCAGCTCATCCACGCCCACCCGACCCAGAACGAGGCGATGGGCGAGGCCCACCTCGCCCTGGCCGGCAAGCCGCTGCACTCGCACGACTGACCGACCCTCGGTCAACTCACGACGCGACGACACAGACTTCCGCAATTCGTAAGGAGCAACCGAAACCATGGCGGTTTCCGTAACCCTTCCGGCGCTCGGCGAGAGCGTCACCGAGGGCACTGTCACCCGCTGGCTGAAGGCCGAGGGCGAGCGCGTCGAGGCCGACGAGCCGCTGCTCGAGGTGTCCACCGACAAGGTCGACACCGAGATCCCCTCCCCTGCCGCCGGCGTGCTCGCCTCCATCAAGGTCGCCGAGGACGAGACGGTCGAGGTCGGCGCCGAGCTGGCCGTCATCGACGACGGCTCCCGC
>NZ_JAPWHT010000784.1:0-2390 GCF_027270795.1 Streptomyces sp. ActVer | reverse complement strand
GCCTGTTCATCGCGGTCGTGGTGCTGCTGCGCGGCCACCGGGTGCTCCAGGAGGGGCGCGGGGGCGAGGCCCGGGTCACGGAACTCGCGGTGCAGGACCTTCTCGATGGCCAGCGAGACGTCCAGGCCGACCACGTCGAGGAGCTCGAAGGGGCCCATCGGGTAGCCGCCGCCGAGCTTCATCGCCGCGTCGATGTCGTCGAGCGTCGCGTAGTGCTCCTGGACCATCTTGATCGCGTTGTTCAGGTACGGGAACAGCAGCGCGTTCACGATGAAACCGGCCCGGTCGCCGCAGTCCACCGGGTGCTTGCGGACCTTCGCGCAGACCTCCCGGACCGTGGCGTGCACGTCGTCGGCCGTCAGGACCGTGCGCACGACCTCGACCAGCTTCATCGCCGGTGCCGGGTTGAAGAAGTGCATGCCGATCACGTCCTGCGGCCGCGAGGTGGCGCGGGCACAGGCCACGACGGGCAGCGAGGAGGTCGTGGTGGCCAGGATCGCGCTCGGCTTGCAGACCTTGTCGAACACCGCGAACAGCTGCTGCTTGATCTCCAGGTCCTCGGCGACCGCCTCCAGCGCCAGATCGACGTCCGCGAAGGCGTCGTACGAGCCCGCCGGAGTGATCCGCTCCAGCGTCTCGGCGGCGGCCTCGGCGGTCATCCGGCCCTTGTCGACGGAGCGGGAGAGCGACTTGCCGATACGGGCCTTGGCTGCCTGCGCCTTCTCCTCGCTGCGGGCGGCGAGCACAACCTCGTACCCGGCCTTCGCGAAGACCTCGGCGATACCGGACGCCATGGTGCCGGAGCCCGCGACGCCGACCGAGCGCACGGTACGGCCGGGCAGCAGTGAAGCGCCCTCCAGGGGAGTCAACGCGTCCCGCACGACGGTCGCGCTGCCCGGGGCGTCGTACGTGTAGAAGCCGCGCCCCGACTTGCGGCCGGTCAGGCCCGCCTCGCTGAGCTGCTTGAGGATGGGCGAGGGCGCGTGCAGCCGGTCGTGCGACTCGGCGTACATGGCCTCCAGGACCGTACGCGCGGTGTCGACGCCGATCAGGTCCAGCAGGGCCAGCGGGCCCATGGGCAGGCCGCAGCCCAGCTTCATGGCGGCGTCGATGTCCTCGCGGCTCGCGTACTTCGCCTCGTACATCGCGGCGGCCTGGTTGAGGTAGCCGAAGAGCAGCCCGTCGGCGACGAAGCCGGGGCGGTCGCCGACCGCGACGGGCTCCTTGCCGAGTTCCAGGGCGAGGTCCGTGACGGCCGCGACGGCGGTCGGCGCGGTCAGCACGGACGAGACGACCTCGACCAGCTTCATCGCCGGGGCCGGGTTGAAGAAGTGCAGGCCGAGGACCCGCTCGGGGCGGGCCGAGTCGGCGGCCAGCCGCGTGACGGACAGGGCGTTGGTGCCGGTCGCCAGGATCGTCTCCGGACGCACGATGCCGTCCAGCTCCCGGAAGATCTGGTGCTTGATGTCGTACGACTCCGGAGCCACCTCGATCACCAGGTCGGCGTCGGCCGCGGCACGCAGGTCCGTGGACGTGACGAAGCGGGAGAGGGCGTCGTCGCGCTCCTGCTCGGTGATGCGCCCGCGCTGCACGGCGCGGGCTGTCGAGGACTCCAGGGCGGCGGTGGCCTGCGCGGCGGCGGCCTCGCTGATGTCGATGCCCACGACCTCGCGGCCGGCCTTGGCCAGGATCTCGGCGATGCCGGTCCCCATCGTGCCGAGGCCGACGACGGCGACCGTCTTGAGCGGGGACGCGGAGAGCGACAGGGAAGGGTCTGACAGGGGAGTGGCCATCGCGGGACTCCAGGAATGAGTGACGACTGAGGGACGCACCCGGATACGCCGACGGGCGCACACGGTGCGGAGGTTGCGGGTGATGCCGGGCTACGAAAGCGCACACGCCCGGCGCCGTGAGTGGGCGAGAACGCAAGCCCACGAAACGGTGAGGAAGACCCGACCGGCCCTGTCCCGGAGCCGTGTCGTACTGAGGTACGTGAAGTACCGAACCGACCAGCACCCGCGGCGGCTGCGTCACCAGGCCACCACGAGCAAGTCAGCGAGTGGGTAACTCGCTCGATTGAGCTTAACTGGTGGGTAACGAGCGCGCCAGTCCCCGGTGAATGTGACGTACGTCGCCGATAGGCTTCGGCGATATGGACGAAGAGTTGCGATCGCTCACCCAGCGCTTACGGCACGAGGCGGGCGCGGCCGCGTCGTACTCGTACGAACGGCTGGCCTCGACCGGCGACCTCGACGAACTGGCCGACGTGCTCGTCGCACCCGAACAGCGGCTCTGGGCAAGGGAGTTGGCCGCTTTCCGGCTCGGGCTCGCCGGGGACCGACGAGCCTTCGAGGCACTCGTCCTGCTGCTCAACCACCGCGACCCGCAGC
>NZ_JAPWHT010000783.1:0-2401 GCF_027270795.1 Streptomyces sp. ActVer | reverse complement strand
TGGCACCGCGCCGCCGCCACACTCGGGCCCAGCCGACGGCTCGCGGGGGAGCTGCGCACATCGGCGCACGAGGCCCGGGCCGCGGGCGAACACGCGCTGGCCTGCGCCCTCCTCGAACGGGCCGCCGTACTGACCCCAGACCCACGGGAACGACCCCGCCTGCTGGCCCGGGCCGCCGCCGACGCCTGGCGCTCCGGCGACGCCGACCGGGCCCGCCGCCTCGCGGCCCACGGAGACGTCGACGGGCTGAGCGGACTGCTCGCTCTACGCGCGGGGAACGCCACGGAGGCCTTCGACGCGCTGCTCGCGGAGGCGGTACGCGGAGTGGAGTCGGGGGAGCGGGCACTCGCCGGCGAACCGGGCAGAGGCACCGACGGCGACCGCACGGTCGGCGGCGCGCTCATCGAGGGCGCGGGCGCGGTCCGAGGCGTACGCCCTGCCGCGCCGGCCGCCCCCGACGTTGCCGCGCACCTGGTGGCACGTGCCACCGAAGCCGCCGTCTACACCGGTGACCTGCGCCGATGCCTGGAGGCCGCGGTCGTCGCCGACCGGTACGGGATCGTGTCACCCGGCACGCTCGGGGGACTGGCCGCCGCGTTCGAAGGGCGGTACGAGGACGCCCGCGACCTCCTGAAAGCGGCCGCCGGGCGCTGCGGACCCGGCGGCGACCCCACCTCGCTGATCCACTCCTCGATCGCCGCTCTGATGCTCGGCGACCACACCCTCGCCGCCTCCGCGGCCGTACGCGCCGCCGCCTCCGCCCGTGCCAGGGGCGAGTCCATGACCGTCCCGCAGGCCATGGAGTTCCGGGCGTACGCCGAGTTCTGGACGGGCCGCCCACGGGCCGCGGGCGCCGCCACCCTGGACGCCCTGCGCCAGGCGTACGCCACCGGGCAGGACAACGGGGCCTGCCATCTCCAGGCCGCCCTCGCCATGTTCGCCGCCGTCACCGGCGACGAGGACGTCTGCCGGGCCCGCGCCGAAGCGGCCCGTACCTACGCCCTGGCACGAGGCCTCGGCCTTGCCGCCGCCCTCGCCCTGTGGGCGCTCGCCTTCCTCGACCTCAGCACCGGTCGCTACGCGGCGTCCGCGTCCCGGCTGCGCGCCCTCGCCGGATTCGGCCCCGGCCACGGACACCGGGCCGTACGCCATCTCGCCACCCCGCACTACGTGGAAGCCGCCGTCCGAACCGGCGACACCCGCGTCGCACGGGCCGCCCACGCCGACTACGACCGCTGGGCGAGCGCCGTCCGCAGCCCCGACGACCTTGCCCTCAGCGCCCGTTGCCGCGCCCTGCTGGCCACCGGGCCCGAAGCCGTCGAGCACTACCGGACCGCCCTCGACCTGCATGCCGGCGGTACCCGCGACTTCGAACGCGCCCGTACGGAGCTGCTGTTCGGCGGTGCGCTTCGACGGCAGCGCAACCGTACGGAGGCGCGTGACCGGCTGCACAGCGCGCTCGAAGCGTTCCTGCACTTCGGTGCGCCGCAGTGTGCCGCGCAGGCGCGGGGGGAACTCCGTGCCTTGGGTGAGCCCGCCCAACCGCCGGGCGGGGCACGCGACTTGGCCGCACTGCTCACCGCCCAGCAGCTGACGGTGGCCCGCATGGCCGCCGACGGGGCGACCAACCGGGAGATCGCCTCCCGGCTGCTGCTCAGTCCGCGCACGATCGATCACCATCTGCGGGGGGTGTTCAACCGGCTTGGTATTCGGTCGCGGATCGAGCTGGTGAGGTTGTTGGCGTCGGAGGAGTGAGCGCCGCCGGGATGCTGTTCTTTGTCCGCGGGCCGGTTGCGGCTGGTCGCGCCCACGCGGCGGAGCCGCAAAATGTCACAGCCCCGCGCCTCTCAAGGGGAGCTGAAGGCCTCCGCGTTCCACGTTCCCCCAAGCCGTGGTGCGAGCCAACTGCCCGCCATAGTGCGGAAGTCCGCTGCAGGGAGCTGACCCGAACCCTCCGGAACCGCACCGAGGAGTGGTGTCTCGGCGACCGTCGGCAGATCCGCGAGGTTGCAACGTGATGCGAGGTCCGGGTCGTTCGGCCAGCTGCCCAGTACGACACCCAGCAGGTCGAGGCGACGGGCCCGCAGTTCGCGGGCCGTCAGCTCCGTCGTGTTGAGCGTGCCGAGTCCGGCTGATGCGACCACCAGGACGGGTGCGTCCAGCAGTCGTGCCGCGTCCGCGAGTGTGCCGCCCTCGTCGTCGAACCGTACGAGAAGGCCGCCCGCCCCTTCGACCAGCACGAGGTCGTGGTCGGCGGCCAACTTGCCCGCCGCCTCCGCCACTTCGGCCGGTCGGACGGGCGCGAGACCGCAGCGCCGGGCCGCCGTGGCGGGAGCCAACGGCTCGGGGTAGCGGGCGAGTTCGACGGACGTCACCGGGCCCGCGAGCCGGGCCACCTCGT
>NZ_JAPWHT010000782.1:0-2418 GCF_027270795.1 Streptomyces sp. ActVer | reverse complement strand
CGCCTGCGTGCCGTATCCCACGAGCACGTTCCCGGAGCCCTCGTCCTTGCTCTCGTCCCCGGAGCCGGGTGCAAGCGGGCCGGAAGCCAGTGCGCCGGAGGCGGGTGCCCCCACCGCGACCGTCAGCAGCGGGGAGCCGACGGGCAGTTCGGTGCCCTCTTCGCCGTAGCGGGCCGTGACCACTCCGCCGTACGGGCAGGGGACCTCGACCATCGCCTTGGCCGTCTCGACCTCGACGACGGGCTGGTCGACGGCGACGACATCGCCTACCTGGACGAGCCAGCGGACGATCTCCGCCTCGGTGAGCCCCTCGCCGAGGTCGGGCAGCTTGAACTCCAGAACCTGGGCCATCAGCTCTGTGCCTCCCACTGCAGCCGCGCCACCGCGTCCAGGATCCGGTCGACGCCCGGCAGATGGTGGCGCTCCAGCATCGGTGGCGGATACGGGATGTCGAACCCGGCCACGCGCAGCACCGGCGCCTCCAGGTAGTGGAAGCACCGCTCGGTGACCCGCGCGGCGATCTCCCCGCCGGGCCCGCCGAAGCCGCCCGACTCGTGTACGACCACGGCCCGCCCGGTGCGTCGTACGGACGCGGAGACCGTCTCGTCGTCGAACGGCACCAGGGAGCGCAGGTCGACGACTTCGAGGTCCCAGCCCTCGGCGCGCGCCGCCTCGGCTGCCTCCATACAGACGGGCACCGACGGCCCGTACGTGATGAGCGTGGCGCTGCGGCCGTGGCGCCGCACGACCGCGCGGCCGATCGGGTCCACGGCCTGCGGCTCGTCGGGGTTCCAGGTGTCCTTCGACCAGTACAGGCGCTTGGGTTCGAGGAAGACCACCGGGTCGTCGGAGGCGATGGCGGCGCGCAGCAGTCCGTACGCGTCGGCGACCGTCGCGGGGGTGACGACGTGGAGGCCCGGGGTCGCGATGTAGTACGCCTCGGAGGAGTCGCTGTGGTGCTCGACGCCGCCGATGCCGCCCCCGTAGGGCACGCGCACGGTGATGGGCAGCGGCATCGCCCCGCGCGTGCGGTTGCGCATGCGTGCCACGTGCGAGATCAGCTGCTCGAAGGCCGGGTAGGCGAAGGCGTCGAACTGCATCTCCACGACCGGCCTGAGCCCGTACATGGCCATGCCGACGGCCGTGCCGAGGATGCCCGCCTCGGCGAGCGGGGTGTCCGTGACGCGGTCCTCGCCGAACTCCTTGGCGAGCCCGTCGGTGACGCGGAAGACGCCGCCGAGGGTGCCGACGTCCTCGCCCATGACGTGCACGGTGGGGTCGTCGGCCATGGCGTCCCGCAGGGCGCGCCCGAGGGCCTGCGCCATGGTGGCCGGCTTCAGCGCGACGGTGGTCATCGGGCCGTTCCTTCCGACTCGTGCTCGTTCTCGTGGTGGCGCGCCTCGGCGTCCAGCTCGGCCCGCAACTGTGCCTCCTGTTCCAGGAGTTGTGTCGTGGGCTGGGCGTAGACGTGTGCGAAGAGGTCCATGGGGTCGAGCGCCGGGTCCTGGTTCATGCGCTCGCGGAGGTCCGCGGCCATCGCCTCGGCGTCCTCGCGAGCGGCGCGCATCCCGGCCTCGTCGAGCAGCCCGCGCTCGGTCAGCTCGTGCTCCAGGAGGGTGATCGGGTCGTGCGCGCGCCAGGCCTCGACCTCGGAGTCGCCGCGGTAGCGCTTGTCGTCGTCGGCGTTCGTGTGCGCCTCCATGCGGTACGTGACCGCCTCCACGAGCGTGGGACCGCCACCCGCGCGCGCGTGGGCGATGGCGTCGCTGAGGACCTCGTGCACGGCGGCGGCGTCATTGCCGTCGACCAGGCGGCCGGGCATCCCGTAGCCGACGGCCTTGTGGGCCAGTGACGGGGCCGCGGTCTGCTTGTCGAGCGGGACGGAGATCGCGAAGCCGTTGTTCTGTACGAGGAAGACGACCGGGGCCCGCCAGACGGCGGCGAAGTTCAGCGCCTCGTGGAAGTCGCCCTCGCTGGTGCCGCCGTCGCCGACCAGGGCGAGCGCGACCACGTCGTCGCCCTTGAGGTGGGCGGCGTGCGCGAGGCCCACGGCGTGCGGAAGCTGGGTCGCGAGCGGCGTGCACAGGGGCGCGATCCGGTGCTCGTGCGGGTCGTAGCCGGTGTGCCAGTCGCCGCGCAGCAGGGTCAGCGCCTGCACGGGGTCGAGGCCGCGGGCGACGGCGGCGAGCGTGTCGCGGTAGCTGGGGAAGAGCCAGTCGCGCTCTTCGAGGACGAGCGCGGCGGCGACCTCGCAGGCCTCCTGGCCGGTGGAGGAGGGGTAGACGGCGAGGCGGCCCTGCTTGGTGAGGGCCGTGGCCTGCGCGTTGTAGCGGCGGCCTCGCACCAGCTCCGCGTACAGCCGGCGCAGGAGCTCCGGGTCGACCCGCTCGGCCGCCTCGGTGCCGAGGACGCGGTGGG
>NZ_JAPWHT010000781.1:0-2419 GCF_027270795.1 Streptomyces sp. ActVer | reverse complement strand
GCCAGAGCGCGGGTGGCGGCCTCGCGGCGGCGGTGGCCCGCCAGGCACTGGAGGCCCGCCGAGCCGGCCACGCCCAGCCGGCCGGAGGTGAAGAGAGGAACGGGAGCGCCGGCGTCCCGTCCATCGCGCTCCAAGTCCTCCACTACCCGCCCCTGGACCTCGCGACCGACGCCCGCGACAAGCGCGCCGCCGTCGCCAAGCCGATGCTGCGCCCCTGGATGGCGGACGTCTTCGACTCCGCGTACGTCCCGGACCCGCGGCGGCGCACCGACCCCCTGGTCTCGCCCGCCCATCCGTCGGACACCGCGGATCTCACGGGTATCGCCCCGGCCTTCGTCGTCACCGCGGAGTACGACCTCCTGCGGGCGGAGGGTGTCCGGTACGCCGAGCGGCTGCGCGAGGCCGGTGCGCTGCTCGACCACTACGACGTCCCCGGAGCCGACCACGGCTACGACCAGAAGGACGCCGAAACGGCCAGGGGCGTGTACGCCCTGATCGCCGCGCACGTACGCCGGGCCACGACCCCCGGGCCCGGGAACACCCCGAGGGAGAACCAGCCATGAGCACCAGCACAGGCCTGTCGGGCAAGTCGGTCGTCGTCACAGGGGCCGGCTCCGGCATCGGCCGCGCCGCCGCCCTGCGCTTCGCGGCGGAGGGCGCCCGTGTCGTCCTCGCCGACCTCAACGCCGAAGGCGCCAAGGAGGCCGCCGAGGAGATCGTCGCGGCGGGCGGCACCGCGGTCACAGTGGTCGGGGACCTCAGCGAGCAGGGGATCGTCGACCAGGTCGTCGCCACCGCCGTGGACACCTTCGGCGGCATCGACGTACTGGTCAACAACGCGGGCATCATGGACCGGATGTCCGCCGCGGGGGAGACGGACGACGACGAGTGGGAGCGCGTCCTGCGGATCAACCTCACCGCGCCGTTCCTGCTCACCCGCGCCGCGCTGCCCCACCTCCTCGCGAACGGCAAGGGCGCGATCGTGTTCACCGCCTCCGAGGCGTCCCTGCGCGGCAGCGCGGCCGGTGCCGCGTACACCGTCTCGAAGCACGGCGTCGCGGGTCTGGCCAAGTCGCTCGCGGTGATGTACCGGGACAAGGGTGTACGGACCAACGCCATCGCCCCGGGCGGCACGGTGACGGGCATCCAGGTCCAGTTGGACCAGGATGCCCTCGGTCCGTCCGTGATCATGGGCTACCGGGGCAATGTCGGCCGCGCGGCGGACGCCGACGAGCAGGCGGCGGCCATCGTCTTCCTCGCCTCCGACGCCGCCAGCAACATCAACGGCGTCATCCTGCCGGTCGACAACGGCTGGGCCGCCGTCTGAGGCTCAGCCGAGGGGGTTGTCCCTGTTCCGCAGGGTCGTGAGGACGGCCTCGTACATACGGGACTTGATGGTGCCGAGGGTCGGGCCGGCCTTGCCCGCCTGGGCCCGGGCGAGCTCCACGGCGGTCGCGCGTACGGCGTCCTCGGCAACCGCGTGGTCGACGAGGGCGGCGGCGAGGGCGTCGCCGCCCCCGTACCGGCGGGCCGTGGTCATGGCCTCGTGCGCGGTCTGCGGGGTCAGCCGGGACTGGATCAGCGCGGACATGCCCGGTGTGAAGGGGATGTTGATGTCGGCCTCGGGCAGACACCAGAAACCGCGGTCGGCGCGCATCACGCGGAAGTCGTGGGCCAGCGAGAACATCGCGCCGGCCGCGAAGGTGTGCCCCTGGAGGGCGGCCACCGTGATCACGGGCAGGGACAGCATCCGCGCGAACAGCTTCTGGACGCCGCCGACGTACTCCTGTTGCTGGTCGGCGTGCGCGAACAGCCAGTCCAGGTCGAGGCCGCTGGAGTAGAACTTGCCGGTCGCGGCGGTCACCAGGGCGCGCGGCCCCTCCGCCTTCTCGACCTCGTCCAGGGCGGAGTCGACCGAGGCGATCCAGTCGGGGTGGAAGCGGTTCTCGCCGTCCCCGAGGTCGAGTACGAAGACGTCGTCCTGGCGGTCGAGCATGGGCATGGTGACTCCCTCGTGAGGTTACCTATCGGTAACTTATGCCCGTGAGGGTGAACGCGCAACGGTCCGCGAGGGGGAACGCCCAACGGTCCGCTCGTCACGCAGTGGCCGGTTTCGGTCTCCCGCTGTGGGAGCGCTTCCACGACAGTCATGACCATGCCATGCGGCCGGCCCCGTCGCATGGTGTCGCTCCATCACGCCACCACTCCATCGCGTCCTCCCCACGAGCCGCGATCCGGAAGGGACGGACATGTCCGCCACTGGCAGCAGCAACACCGTGAGGAGACCGTCGCGTTCGGGGTTCGCAGTGCTCTTCGGAGCGCTCGTGCCCCTGCTCGCGACCCTGCTTCTCGGCGCACCCGGGGCCGCGGCCCGCACGGAGCCGGCCACGTCCGGGACGGCGGCCCGCACGGCCGCTCC
>NZ_JAPWHT010000780.1:0-2439 GCF_027270795.1 Streptomyces sp. ActVer | reverse complement strand
ACCAGTCCGGGACGGCTCCGCCACCCGGACGCTACCGCCTGCCCACCGGACCGTTGATTTTCCGTTCAGCCGCACCCAACCGATACAGGCCGCCATCTGCCCGCTTGTCGGTGGCCGTCTTCTCCAGAGTGCCGTCCGTGTGCCAACCGTCATCCGGCTTGTAGTCACTCCACACTTGCGCCCACGTACCTGACGTCGTGTCCGTACTGGAGCGCTGCATCACGAACTCGGCCTGCAGAGAGCCCTTTTCCTCACCCGAACTCGGCTGGACCTTCGTCTGCACGCGAGCCTGCACGGTGGGGGTGTCCACCGTGACGGTGAGCGGGTCCGACGCAGGACGGCAGACGGCCGTGTCACCAGTACCGGGGATCGCACCGACCGAGGTGGGCACCCCTGGCCTGTGCACGTACCAGACCTTCAGCTCTGCGTTGGAGTCGAACCGCTTCCAGGCTCGCGGCTCGCCCTCGTCCTTCGCGCGCAGCATCAGCGTCAGCCGGGAAATCTTGCCATCGGCGAAAGCCCGCACCGTTGAGGTCAGATTCTCGTCCGGCTCATCGGGATTGTCGCTGAGCTCGACCCACGCATTGGGCTGGTCAGGAGTACAGAGGTCCCCTCGGCCCGCCGAAACGTAGCGGTCGCCCATCTGGTCGAGTTGCTTGGGGCCCGGCCACCGCGTGCCTTCGGAGATGTTGTCCGTGCGCTCGAGATCCACCCAGTAGGGCGTGCAGTTGAACGACCAGGTCTCGTACGCGCGGAACGTCGCGTCCAGCACCTGCTTGCCGGCCAGTTTCCCGGCGCCGAACTCGAAGTACATCCGGTCGGTGTAGCCGCCCGTGCTGCAGGCGAATCCGTCCGCGACACCACAACCGCCCACGCCCTTGGGCTCGCTGAACTTCCAGAACTTGTCGCCGTCCGACGACAGCTTGGTCCACTCGGAGGCACCCAGGCCGACGGAGGGATCGATGAAGACCGGGTACACCGTCTTCTGTCCGCGCAGCAGATCCAGGTCCGGCGTCACCGAGACCGTGCCCTCGCCCACCGAGACCGGCAGCTCCGCAGTGGCATCGCCCTCACCAGGATGCGTCGGATCGGCCGCAACGCCTTCCTCTGCTTGCGCCTCGACGCGCTCGGACGACATCAACTGCGGCTGCACATCGGTGGGCTCGTCGTCCCCCGCCGAGTCCCACATCTGCCCGGCGGGCCCGCGGAAGACCGCGTTGCCGTCGGCGTCCACCGCACGCAGACCGTCCCCCGCCCCCGGCACCAGGCTCAGCCCCTCGCCGGTGGCAGTGAGCTTCACCTGTTCCAGTTCCGAACTGGCCGCGGCGTCGGCTGTCTTGACCACCAGCACCTCGCGGTAGCCCTCGGCCGTCGCGGTGAGTTGGAGATCCACTCCGCCGATGGGTACGTCGGCGTAGGTAGCCGTTGCCCCGTCCAGAGTGGGTACGGGCAGCGAAGTGGGCCACCCCAGCTTCACCACCTGCCCCTCATGACTGAGCCGCAGCATGTCCGAGCCGCTGCCGCCACCCGAGAACGCCAGATCCACCACTGCGGACTTCGGTCCGACCGTGCCGTTCGAGCGCTTCTCCAGCGTGACGTCGATGTCCTGCCACGTACCGTCTTCGGCCCTGGCTCGCTGTGGCTCCGTCGACTGAGTGAGGGTGAACGTTCCGTCAGGGTTCGCGACGGTCGTTGTGTACTCGGTCCGCGCCGACGTCACCTCGACCGGTTCGCCGGCCACAGCCGCCCGCTCCGAGGCCGACTGCTCGTTCACTTCGGACTGTTGTGGCACGGCCTGAGCGTCGGTCGACGCCGCGAACGTCACCATCGGCAGCAGGGACAACAGCGTTGCCGCTGCCGCCACCCCGCCGATTACACGGCGTGACCGATCCCGCGCATGCCCATACCGACTCCCCCGCCCCAACCCCACAGTCCCCACCCCAGAGTCACAGAATCTTCAAAGGTGGAGTGAGTTAGCGCGGCATCAGTTCCTTACGTCAAGTGTATTTGGGAACAAGTTTCGACGACCGCGGCACCCTGACCTGCGGAAATGCCACGGCATGTCCGATGTGTGCGAAGTCCACCCCAGCTGGGAATTTGTCACACTCCGTAGCAGGCGAAGGAGAATTCATGGCATGGATTTCGCCACTCTCCGCACATGACCCTGTCCAATGTTTAAGCGGAAATGGCGGTGGCGGGCGGACGTGGCCAGGCTCAACCTCCTGGCCACGAACAAGTTCACGCCTGCGCAATCAAAGTGGCACCCAGCAGGGCTGGGCAGCCAGACCGGACAGATTCCGCCAATCTCAGATGGAACCGACCACCCTCCGGTCACTTACCGCATCCAAACCATCGCACCCTGAAGCACAGCCACCAGCAGACCCGCCCGCCGCGCACCTCACCGCATCAAAACCCCCGCCCCCCCCCCCAACCCCTCCG
>NZ_JAPWHT010000077.1:0-30541 GCF_027270795.1 Streptomyces sp. ActVer | reverse complement strand
ACCAACGCCTCCGCTCACGCTGTGCGACCACCCGCCGGAGCCGACGAGAGGCACACCCCCACTAAATTCGAAGACCCGCTTTGCGAGTAGTTCCACGTTCTCCTCGAGCGCCACATCGAGCCGAATGCGCAGTTCGGCCGGGTTGTTGCAGCCGGGCCAATCCTCAACGTTTCCATGGTCCGGATTTGTGTCTGAAGCGAGGCGATTGTCGCCGAGATCCCAGCTCTGCCTGGGCCGATCGAGCCGGTGACCTACCCGCCCGGCGCCGGTCCGCCGGCCGCCCAGGCTTGAGCGGCCGCGAGGTTCGGCGCGGTGCCTTCGGGCACGTATGCGAAGCCGTCCCAGGGCTCCAGGACCCGCGGTTCCTCCGGCCGCACGTGGGTGGCCCCGCCGCCGACGGGCCGGTGTCGGCGGTAGACGTCCATCGGTGCACACCTGCGCCGGTGGTAGGGAGCGAGTGGGTCGTCGGGGTCGATGCTAGGGGCCGCGCGGGACGGCTGGTCCGGCGGTCCGGGACGGGCGTGCCTGCCCACGGTGATGCCCTGCCTCTTCTACTCATATGACCAGGCCCGGCCGGTGGCTTCGGCCGTCTTGCGGTACTCCTCGACGGGGATCGGGGTCATTCCGGGCCGTATCCGAGTCAGCAGCAGAAGACCGTCAAGGTGATCGATCTCGTGCGCGATGAGCCGGGCTTCGCCCCGTTCGTAGACCGTGGTCGTGGTGCTGCCGTCCAGCGTCACCGCCTCGACGGTGATCCGCAGGGGCCTGGGAACCAGGGCCCGTACGTCGAAGAACGACAGGCAGCCTTCGAACTTCTCGTCCATCTCGTCGGATGCGGAAGTGATACGAGGGTTGAGGAGCATGATCGGATCGGCGCCGGGCGGCGTGACGACGGCTGCGGCCCGGTCGATGCCGATTTGCGGGGCGGCCAGGCCCAGGCCCTTGCCGGAGAAGTCGTGTGCGCGGCGGATGCGTTCCATGGCGTCGAGGAGTTGACCGACGACGGCGTCGGCCTGCTTCCGCTCGTCCGGGAGTCCAAAGGAGCGGCCGGGCTCGGCCAGGATGGGGGCGCCGTACTGGACGATGCCGAGGTCGCGCATCTGTTGGCTGGGTCGCACTCGGATCATCCCCCTTCGTGGACGGTCATCGGGATTCTGCCCCGCGGTGTGCTACGAGGCGGCTCGTTTCGGCCTCGACGGCCGGTGACGGGCCCGCGGTTTCACATCATGTGATGGTGCCGGTGGTGAGGGCCAGGGCGTGTGCCTGGACTTCGGGGTTGGTGGCCAGAGCTGCATCGGCGAGGAGGTGGAGACGCCAGTACAGCTCCAGGCGTCGCTGGTCGGCTGGAGCGGGCCCATGGGTGAGCACGGGCTGAGGTGAGAGCAGGCGTAGACGTACGGCGAGGCGGGCAAGGTCGGACGTCGGGTCGCCGAAAGCGGCGAGTTCCCAGTCCAGCAGTACACGTGGGCCCTCTGGGACGCGGACGAGGTGTCCGAGCTGAAGGTCGTGGTGGAGCAGCCGGTGCTCGATGTCGAGATTCACTCGGTCGAGGTCTTGGCGGAGGGCTGCTGCGACGGTAACGAGATCGGGTGCCGTGGCTGTGTACAGGTTCAGGCGGTCGTGGAGGTAGTCGCGCCAGGTGTGGTGGCGGGTGGCTCCGGCGAGGCGCCCGAAGTGCGTTCCGGGGATGGCATGGACTGCGGCGAGGGGACCGGCGAGTTCATCCAGGAACCGGTCGGCGGGGACGGGCTCGGCCTGGACGACGCTCTGGGCGGTCCAGGCCGGCTGCATTTCGATGTCAGCGTGCAGCAGGCGGGGGCTCGGGACCCGGTGGTGCGTGAGGAGGGCGAGAGCGGCGGCCTCGTTGGCGGCACGGGCAGGGTCGCTGTAGTGCTTGAGGATGTACGGCTCGTGCCGCCGATGTGCCAGACGCGGACGCTGGCCACGGCAGCGGTCAGCAGCGGTGCGCCGATGAGCCAGGCGGTTTTCGTCACATGGCCCTTGCCGCACAAGCCAGATAGACTCGCCGGAGTCCGGCAACGGGCACCCGGGTCGTCGCGGTCATAGGCGGCAAGTGGATTGATTCGTCGTCCCCTGGGAGGCCCCGTCATGCTGTCCACGCCGCCCACGGCGGACCGTCGGCTACCCAGTGGAATCCGCTCTGCTCACTCGTCGAGTGTGCCGGTGCCTTCTTCACCCTCAAGGCGAGCGTGTGTTCCTCCATCGCTACAACTTCTAGGCCATCGGCGTCCTCCACATTCGGATGCGCGGGCGTTGCGTATCGCAGTGTTGTCGTCTGTCCGATTCACACCCAATGGGCTGGCGGTTCGAGGCCGTCTTCCCAAGCATTGAATCTTCGGCTCTTCTGAGGATTCGTGACGGCTGCGCCGCGCTTCCGGTCCGCGGGCAGACCCGATTGATCGACCGGGGATCAAGGGGGCTCCTCATGCCTGAGCACGCGCTCGACTCGCCGGTGACGGTGAAGGACCTGCGTCGCCGGATCGGTGATCTGTCCTTACAGTTACGCACTTCGGGGACGCAGAAGCCGGCGGAGCCTCGGTTCGTCGACTACGACATGATCCGGTTGCCGCACGGTGACGTTGTCGGCCGTAAGAAGGTCATCGTCATGTCGGGCGGCTGCTCGGTGCCGACCTGCACGATGTGCCCTTTCACCAATCTGAACAACTACGGCATCCACGGCGGGACCTCGCGCGAGAGTCTGCTGGATCAGGTACGTCACACCCTGGAACGGACCGAGGGCGAGCCGTCGTACGAGGTGCTCTCCCTCTACAACGACGGCAGCTTCTTCGCCCCACGGGAGATCCCGCGGAACGTCCAGGTGGAGATCGCCCGGCTGGTCGCGGCGGCCGGGGTGAAGCGGCTGGTGGTGGAGTCGCTGCCGCAGTTCGTCACCGAGCGAGCGCTAACCCCGTTCGTCCAGGCCCTGGGCGAGGTGCGGCTGGAGATCGGGATCGGTTTGCAGTCCGCAGACGCGCTGGTGCGCGAGACGCTGGTGAACACCCGGATCTCCCAGGTCTCCTTCGAACGAGCGCTGATGGTGATGGCCGGCCTGGGAGTGGATCCGAAGATCTACCTGATGGTCAAGCCGCCGTTCCTGACCGACGGCGAGGCCGTGACCGACGTGGTGCAGTCGGTCGACTACCTGACCGGGCTCGGGGTCCAGGGGATGACGCTGTGCCCGACACGGGTGTCGCGGAACACGGTGGCGTGGGAGCTGTGGCAGGCCGGGCAGTACACGCCGCCGAACCTGTGGACCGTGGTGGAGGCGATCCGCCGGGTCCATGAGCGGCTCGCGGTGCGGGTGGCGTGCGTGAACCTGCGGGGGACGGACTTCGAGTCGGTGTTCCCCGACGCCTGCCCGGTCTGCGCGGACCGGGTGGTGGACGCGCTGATGCGGTTCGGAGAAACGGGCGAGGCCGACGACCTGCCCGAGGACTGCGCGTGCAAGCCGCCACTGGAGGTGGCCGGGATCGACCACGCGGCCGTCACCGCCCGCGCGGCCCGGCAGTTGGACGTTCTGGAGCGGTCGGGTGTCTGAGCAGGCCGCCGCGGCGGCCTGCGGGTTACCCCCGCACCACACGGTGCGAAGTTTCGACCTGGACCCGCTGGGGGCCCTGGAGGAAGGGCATCGTCGGCACGGGCCGGTCTTTCGGATGGCGGTCGACGGGCACGAGACGGTGCTGGTGGGCACCTGGGCGGGGCTGGTTGAGCTGTTCGCCGGCGAGCGCGGTTGTCTGGAGGTGCTCAACACCCCGCTGGTGCATGACCTGTTCGGCCGCGCCCTGTTCAACCTCACTGGTGAGGGGCACGCAGAGGCCCGGCGCAGGCTGCGGCCGGCGCTGTCGGGCCGGGCGCTGCCTGGCTACTTGCCAGCCCTGCTGGAGGTGACGGATCCAATAGCAGCCCGGTGGGCGCAGCACGGCGTGGGAGATCTGTACACGGAGGTGCGGGCGCTCACCGGCTCTTTGAGCGCTCGGGTACTGCTCGGCATCGCTCCCGAGACGGCGGACGCGGCCGTGTTCGCCGCCGTGTTCGAGCCGTTCGTCGCCGGGTCCGGCGCTCCGCCAGGACGGGACCGGTTCATGACCGGCCGGTACTGGGCGGGGCGTGCAGCCCGTCGCCGGTTGCACGCCCTGTTCACCCGCCGGGCGGCTGCGGCTGTCGCCGAGCCTGGTACGGACTCGGCGTTGGCAGGTCTGGTGGCCGCGTTCGCGGATGCGTCACAGGCGGTGGGCCCGCTGCCGGATCACCTGTTGGCGCTGCTGATCGCGGCGAGGGAGACGACGGCGAGCCTGATCACCTGGTGCCTGGTCGAGTTGGCCGGCAACCAGCAGCACGCGGTGCTCGCGCAGACGGAGGCGCACGTGGCCGTGGCTACGCCGGAGGTGCTGGCGCGGCGGGATGCCGTGCCCGTTTTGCGGGCGGTTCTCGCCGAGGCTCAGCGTCTGCACTCGCCGAACCTGCTCTCGTTGAGGGAGGCGGTGTGCCCGGTGGACCTGGGCGGCTACCGTATCCCGGCCGGTACCCGGGTGGCGTACTCCACGTCGGCCGGGCACTTCGACCCCGAGGTCTTCCCGCAGCCGCATACGTTCCGACCGCGGCGGTTCCTGGACGGCGACGCCCGCGGGGCGCGGCTGTGGGCGTTCGGCGGCGGCGCGCACGCCTGCCTGGGCCGGCCGCTCGCCGAGTTGATGGCTCTCACCGTCATGGCCTCGGTCCTTCACCAGGGCGTGCCGCGGCTGCCCGGTGGGCCGCCCAGCCGGATCCGCTACCGGCCGGCCAAGGCCCCACTCACGGCGGTGCCGCTCGTCCTCGACCGTCAGGAGATCGCTTCGTGACCCGCACCCCGCCCGACGCGCTTACCGCCTTGCGGCAGGCGGCAGCCCACCACGACGCTGCCCGGCACCGGCTGCATCTGGTGCCGAGCGAGAATGGGCTGTCGCTGGCCGCCCGCGTGCCGCACCTGACGGAGGCCGCCGTGCGGTACGCCTTTCCCGGCCCCGACGGCGGAGGCGAGAACTGGGCGTGGCCGGGACGGCAGGATCTGGTCGATATCGAGCGTGCCGCGGCCGTGCGGATCGGCGCGCAGCTGGGCGCGCGCCACGTGAACCTCAAGCCGGTGTCGGGGGTTTCGGCGCTGACGGTGGCGCTCTCCGCGCTGGCCTGCCCCGGGGCGAGGGCGTTCAATCTGGCGGAGCGCGACGGCGGGCACGGCTCGACCCGCTTCATCGGTACCCGGCTGGGCCTGCAGATGGAAGATCTGCCGGTCGACCCGGCCACGTCCACCCTCGACCTAGACGCCCTCGCCCGTCTGCTGGGTGGCCAGCCGCGGCCGGAACTGGTGTACCTGGACGCGTTCATGTGCCTGTTCCCCGTGGACTTGTCCGGGCTGCGCGAGGTGGTCGGCCCCGACACGTTGATCCACTACGACGCCTCCCACACGCTGGGCTTGATCGCGGGCGGCGCGTGGCAGAACCCGCTCGCGGAGGGCGCGGACAGCCTCGGCGGCTCCACCCACAAGACCTACCCGGGCCCGCACAAGGGACTGCTGGCCACCAACGACGCCCAGCTCGCGGCCCGGCTAGATGAGCACGCCTCGCACTTCGTCTCCCATCACCATCCGGCCGACGTCGTCGCCCTGGCCGTAGCCGCCGCCGAGATGGACGCCTGCGGCGCCGCGTACGCGGCGGCCACCGTCGCCAATGCCCGCCGTATGGGAGCGGGGTTGGCCGAGCGCGGGTTCACGGTGTGCGGGGAGAAGGGCGGGTTCACCGACTGCCATCAGCTGTGGATCGACATCGCCCCGCTGCTGGCCGCCGAGGAAGCCTCCCGTCGGCTGTTCGAGGCGGGGATCGTCGTCAACGCGATCCCGTTGCCGCACATCACCGCCCCGGCGGGCCTGCGCCTGGGCCTGCAGGAGGTGTCCTGGGCCGGGATGGACGCGGCGGGGATCGACGAGCTCACCTACATCTTCACCGCCGTGCTGCGCGACGGCCGCGACCCGGCCGCCGTGGCGGCGCGCACGCGCGCCCTGGTGGAGGCGCACCAGGGCGACGGTGCCGACGAGCAGGTCCTGCGCGTTGCTCTGGCGGCCGTCGGAGCCGGGGGTGCTGTGTGAGTCCGGAGCAACTCCCTGCCCGGTGCGCCTTCCTTGGCCCCGTGCACACCGTGGACACGTTCGAGATCCACTCGGACTGCCGGCACTTCGCCGGCGGGAGACCCTGCCGCCACTGGCGCCCGTGCCACGGCTGCCCGCATCACGACCCCGTCGACCACCGGGTCCTGATCGTGATGCTCGGCCTGCTGGGGGACATGCTGATCGCCTCCCCCCTTCCCGCGCGGATTCGCGCCGAGAAGCCCGGCGCGCACATCACCTGGCTGGTGGACGAGGCGTGCGCGCCGATCCTGCGGATGAACCCGTACGTGGACGAAGTCCTCGTCCACGACTGGGAGGCCGCCGCCCAGCTGCCGTCGCGCCGTTTCGACGCGGTGTACTCCTTCGAGCGGACTCCGTCCGCGGCGGCGCTGGTCGACCGCATCGACGCCGGGCACAAGGCGGGGCTCGCCTTCGGCGGCCCCGACCACGTCCTGTATCCGATGGGCGCGGCGGCGATGCAGTTCTTCCGGCAGAACACCTGGAACGACTACCGCACGATCGGCAACCAGCAGACGTGGACGGAGCTGTACTTCGCCGTCGCCGGCTACACGTATGCCGGCGAGCCGTACGTCCTGGAAGTGCCGGAGGCCGCCCGGCGGCGCGCGGCCGGGCTTCTCGGGGAGCGGACCGGTCCCAGGGTGTGCCTGAATCTGGGTGGGTCGCTGCCGACGAAGCTGTGGCCGGCGCGGCACTGGGCCGAGCTCGGCGACGCCCTCGTCGACCACGGGGCGCAGCTAGCCGTCCTCGGCGGCCCGAGCGACCGCGACGCGTGCGAGGCCCTGGTGCGGCACCTGCGGCTGCGGGGTGCCGACGAGTCCCGGGTGGCGTACGCGCCGCTCAGCCTGGAGGAGGCCGCCGCGCTGCCGGGCCTGGTCGACGCGGTGGTGACCGGGGACTCCTTCGGCTTCCATCTCGCGCTCGCACACAAGAGGCCGGCCGTGCTGCTGCTCGGGCCGAGCAACGGTGCCGAGGTCATCCCCAAGCACGTGACGAACGTGACCGCGCTGCGCTCGATGCTGGCGTGCTCGCCGTGCGCCCACCAGGTTGCCTGCGGCGGGGTCGGCGGCTGCATGGACACCATCGACGTTCCGGCCGTCCTCAAGGCCACCCTCGACCACCTGACCTGACCACTGTCTGAACCCGCCCCGCGCCGTGGGGTGTTGGGCGACTGCGAGAAGGAGCACACGTTGGGAACCGTGCTGGGACTGGGCGGCCCGTACTACCACGATGCCTCCGCCTGTCTGGTCATCGACGGCCGCATCGTGGCCTTCGCCGAGGAAGAGCGGTTCTCCCGCCGCAAGCACCACAAGGACTCCCGCTCCTGCGCGGTGGCCGCGGCGTACTGCCTGTCCGAGGCCGGCATCACCCTCGACCAGGTCGACGAGATCGCCATCGCGTTCAACCCCGCCTGGCCCGAGCCGAGCGACACGTGTACGGACATGGAGCTGATCGCCGAACTCCTCGACCCCAGCCTGTTCGGCCATCACCGGCCCCGGCAGGTCACCGTGATCGAGCACCATCTCGCGCACGCTGCCTCGGCGTTCCACCCTGCCGGGTTCGACGAGGCCGCCGTCCTGGTGGTCGACGGTTCCGGCGACGGCATTTCCGCCACCCTCGCCCACGGCACTACCAGCGGGCTGAAGGTCCTGCGCCAGTTCCCCTTCTCCCAGTCCCTGGGCTGGTTCTACGAGACGGTCGCCGAACACCTCGGGCTCGGGGACTGGACCAGCTCCGGCAAGCTCATGGGCCTGGCCGGCTACGGCAACCCGAACCGCTACCAGCTGGACTTCCTCACGCCCCAGGCCGGGGGCTACCACCTGGACCTGTCCCGCTACGGGATCCGCCCCGACGAACCGGTCGAGGACCAGTACACCGACCTGCGCTACTACCGGCGTCTGAAGGCCGCGTACGCCGCCGCGTACGCCGGCCTCGGCATCCCGCCCCACCGTCGCGCCCGCACCTACAGCGGGGGACGCGTCGTGCCCGACACGG
This sequence comes from Streptomyces sp. ActVer, assembly GCF_027270795.1. Classification (NCBI taxonomy): domain Bacteria; kingdom Bacillati; phylum Actinomycetota; class Actinomycetes; order Kitasatosporales; family Streptomycetaceae; genus Streptomyces; species Streptomyces sp. ActVer. The sequence continues at coordinate 22,371 of NZ_JAPWHT010000077.1, read as the reverse complement.
GCTTTGGGCCCGAGCACGCCGACCTTGCCGCCTCGGCGCAGCACCTGCTGGAGCAGTGCCTGGCCGAGCTGGCCCGCGAAGTCCTCACGCTCACCGGGTCCCGGCGTCTGTGTGTCGCGGGCGGGGTCGGCCTGAACTGCTCCGCCAACGGCCGCCTTGCCGCCCTGCGCGGCGTAGATGAGCTGTTCGTCCAGCCAGCCGCCGGGGACGCCGGGTGCGCCCTCGGCGCCGCCCTTGAGGTCGCGGTGCGGCGCGGCGACCTGACGCTGCCCGGTGAGGCGATGACCACCGCCGCCCTCGGCCCCGCCTTCGACCCAGCTACTATCCGCGCGACCCTCAACGACTACGGCCTGGCCTTTCGCGACCACGGCGACGACCTGCCGACCGTGGTGGCCGGGCACCTGGCGCTCGGGCGCACCATCGGCTGGTTCCAGGGGCGCATGGAGGCCGGGCCCCGCGCGCTCGGCCGGCGCAGTATCCTCGCCGATGCCCACCACACCCGGACCCGCGACCACATAAACGACCGCATCAAGCACCGGGAGCGGTGGCGGCCCCTTGCCCCGGTCCTCCTTCAGGAGGCTGCGGCCGACCTGATCGGTACGAGCGCCCCTCACCCGTTCATGATCGTCGCCCGGCAGGCGACCGGGGCCGCGCACCAGGTGATCCCGGCCGCCGTCCACACCGACGGAACGCTGCGCCCGCAGACGGTCGCCCGGGATGACGCCGCCCCGTACGCGCGCCTCCTCGCCTCGTTCGCCGAGCAGACCGGCCGGCCGCCCGCGCTGCTGAACACCTCGTTCAACCACGAGGCCGAACCGATCGTGTGCACCCCCCGCGACGCAGTCGCCACCTTCGCGGCCAGCCCCTTGGACGCACTCGCCATCGGCCCGTTCCTCGTACTCAAGGAGCAGCCGAACTGACTGTCCGACACCACCCGTTCACGGCCGGTAGGTTGAGGGCCGGCCCCGTGGCCATCATCCGCATCAAGCGAACAGGACCGATTCGCGATGACCAGCACCACCCCTGCCCCTTCCGAACTGCCGGCAGCCGACCGGCTGCGCGCCCAGCACGGCACGGCGCTCACCCTCGGCGAGGACTGCGACCTGCCCGACGACCTCGTGATCGAGCTCGACACCGGCGCCCACCTGACAATCGGCGACCGGGTCTGCATCCGGCGCGGGTCCACCATCCAGGTCCACCGCGGCGCCACCGTCACCATCGGCAACGACGTCGCCATCGGGGAACACACCTTCATCTCCGCCATGGCCGGCATCAGCCTCGGCGACGGCGCGGCCCTGTCAAACATGGTCGACCTCCACGACCACAACCACCGCGTACGCACCGCCGCGAACGTGCCCACCGGGCAACTCGTGCCGTGGGCGTCCGGATTCGAGGCCGCGCCGATCATCATCGAGCCGGGCGCAACCCTGTCGAACAAGGTCACAGTCACCGGCGGCGTCCGCATCGGGGCGAACGTCCTGGTCGGGGCCAACGCGGTCGTCGCACACAGCATCGCCCCCGACACGGTCGCCGCCGGCGTCCCGGCCGCAGTGCGCCGCCACTTCGACGGCGCCCCCGTCGCGAGCGAGGACCGGCGCACCCTGACCGTGGGGTTCTTCGGGACGAGCATCATGGAACACCTCGAAGCGTTCAACGCGCAGATGACCACCCAGGCCAACCTGCCCGAGGTCGGCTCCAAGGTCACCGTCGAGGGCTGGCATCAGCGCGGCTGGGTGCACCGCCTCACGCTCTCCCTGCGCGCCACCCACGCCCACATCGGCTTCGACATCCGCAATCACGGCGAGGGAGGTGCCACGAGCCGGGACACCGCCTCCCTCGTGGAAGCTGACAGGGCGACCACCGGCACCGACTACGACCTCGTGTTCCTCGGCTGCGGCATCAACGATGTCTGGCGTCGTTTCCAGAACCGGCTGTCCGAGGCGGTCGACCTCGATGAGTACACCCGGCACATCACCACCATGCTGGAACAGCTGACCGGCTACTCCCGGCAGATCGTCGTCATCAGCGAGACCCCCTTCGGCCCGATCGAGGACCCCGGGACCGTTGCCGCCATGAACACCGAACTCGCCCGCTACAACGAGGCTGCCCGCAAGGCCGCCGCCGCTCACGGCGCACTGTTCCTGGACGTGTGGACCCCGTTCACCGCTGTCGCCCGTCACCTGCCCGCCGACGATCAGGCAGGCGGCGTGTGGAGCGACGGCGTCCACCTCACCGAACTCGGCGACACCGTGCTGCTCCAGCACGCCGAGCGCCTCCTCGCCGAACATCGCATCGTCGACAAGCTCCTGGACTATCCGCTCTTGGAGCGCGACCGCGCACTGACCGCGTACGGCCCGCTGTTTGCCCGCTACCGGCCCGCCGCGTCCTAAGCACTCAGGGTGCCGGCGCTGGTCGGCGAGCGCCAGCACCCCGGCAACCGCCCCGACGCTGTCTACTTTGTCCTTCGAGGGAGTTGATCGTGCCCCAGCTGGGCCGCGCGCACATACAGGCGCTCGCCGTTGCGTTACCCCTGCTTGATGTCGCCCGCCTCCAGGCATGGGGCAGCCTCCTCGCCGGACGACTGCCCGCGGGCGGGCGACTGCTCGTCGCGGGCAACGGCGGCTCGGCGGCCGAGGCCCAGCACCTCACCTCCGAACTCGTCGGCCGCTTCCGCGCCGAGCGGGTGCCCATGTCCGCCATCGCGCTGCACGCAGATTCCTCTTCGGTGACCGCCATCGCCAACGACTACGGCGCCCAGGAGGTCTTCGCCCGGCAGGTCCGCGCACACGGTCGCCCCGGCGACGTCCTACTCCTGATCTCCACCTCCGGCGCCAGCCCCAACGTGCTCGCCGCAGCCCAGGCGGGCCGGGAACTCGGCCTCACCGTCTGGGCGCTGACCGGCCCCGCACCGAACCCGCTTGCCGAGGCCAGCGATCAGGCGGTGTGCGTGGACGCCGAGCAGACCGCCACTGTCCAGGAGTGCCACCTGGTGGCCGTGCACCTTCTTTGCGCAGCCATCGACGCTCACCTCGTCGGGCCAGCCGCGTCCAACGATGAACAGCTGGACGGCATGCGCCGGCTCGTGGTGGTTGGTGACGTGCTGCTGGACCGCGACATCACAGGCACGGCCGACCGCCTCTCACCGGAGGCCCCTGTACCGGTCATCGCCGACACGCAGGCCATCGACCGTCCGGGCGGCGCCGGACTGGCCGCCGTCCTGGCCGCCCGGGAGCCGGGCTGGCGCGTCACCCTGGTGTGCGGTCTTGGACAAGACACCGCTGGGGCCCGGGTTCGCACTCTGCTCGACCAAGCAGGCGTTGAGGTCGTCGACCTGGCCGCCGCCGGCACCACCCCGGTCAAGACCCGTATCCGCGTCGCCGATCGCACCCTGCTCCGCTTCGACACGGCCACCACCCCGCTGCGGCTCGGCCCGCTTGCGGACATCGCCCGCGCCCGGCTGGACGAGGCTGCGGCCGTGCTGGTGTGTGACTACGGGCGTGGCATCGGCGCACACGACGAACTCCGCCAGGCCCTCACCGACGCGGCCCGCCGCTGCCCGCTGGTGTGGGACCCGCACCCCAAGGGGGCCGAGCCGGTCCTGGGGACGGCCCTGGCCGTCCCGAATGCGGACGAAGCCCAGGCCCTGACGGGGGACAGTGGGCCGCGGGAGCTCGGCGACGACGTCGGGCGGGGCGTGCGGCTTCTGGCCGCGTGGCCGGTCAAGCAGGTCGCCGTCACTCAGGGGCGCAACGGCGCGGTCCTGATTGCAGGCCCCGACTCCCACCCCCTGGTCGTCCCGGGCCGCCCGGCCGCTGGGGACACCTGTGGGGCCGGTGACCAGCTGGCGGTCACCGCAGCCGTGATGCTCGGTGCCGGACGGCTGCCGTCACACGCCGTGGCCGCGGCCGTCGAGGCTGCGACCAGCTACGTCCAAGCAGGCGGCCCCGCCAGCCTGTACGTCCCGAAGTCCGATGGCCCGTCGGCGCCCCTGGAGCTGGCCGCGCGGGTACGAGCGCGCGGCGGGAAAGTCGTGGGAGCAGGCGGCTGTTTCGACCTGCTGCACGCCGGACACCTCTCCCTCCTGCACCAGGCTCGCCGCCTGGGAGACGTCCTGGTGGTGTGTATCAACAGCGACGACTCCGTCCGCCGGCTCAAGGGGCATGACCGCCCGGTCGTCGGTGAACGCGAGCGCGCCGCGCTGCTGGAGGCACTGGACTGCGTGGACGGCGTGCTCGTCTTCGGCGAGGACACCCCCGAGAAGGTGCTGGCCGAGCTCCGCCCCGACATTTGGGTCAAGGGCGGCGACTATGCGGGCCAGCGGATCACCGAAGCCGACCTCGTGGAGAGCTGGGGCGGCGAGGTCGTCGTGGTGCCCTACCTGGACGGTCACTCCACCACCAACCGCATCGACCAGCTCACCCAACAGGCAGGTGCCCGATGATCCCCGGAGGCAACGTATTGGTCACCGGGGCTGCCGGGTTCATCGGCCGACACACAGTGGACGCCTTCCACCTCGCTGGACACCAGGTCACCGCCATCGACTTGCGCCCAGCCCCCGACCACCTTGCCCGCAAGGCCCGCTGGCAGCGCGGCGACTTCGCCTGCCCGGCTCTCCTCGGCGAGATCTCGGCGGGCCGCTACGCCACCGTTGTGCACCAGGCCGGCATCAGCGACACCCGCGCTCCGCACGGACCTGAGCTGGACGAGACCAACACCCTCGGCCCGCTCCGGCTGGCCGACGCTTGCCGCTCCGGCGGCGCCCGCCTGATCTACGCCTCCTCGCACTCCGTCTACGGCACCCTCCACCACCGCACACCGATCGCCGAGGACGCGGACTCTGACTTCTCTCGCTGCTCCGGGCCGCTCAACCCGTACGCCGCCTCCAAGCTCGTCCTCGACCAGCAGATGCGCGCCCGCCACGGTACCGGCCTCGATTGGGTGGGGCTGCGCTATACCAACGTCTTCGGCCCCGATGAAGCCGACAAGGGCCCGATGGCCTCGATCCTGTCCCAGCTCCTGCGCCAAGCCGCTCGCACTGGACAGATCCGCGTCTTCGACGACTCCCTGACCTCCGCCCGCGATTACATCCCCGTCGAGACAGTCACCGCCACCATCGTCCAGCTCGCCGAGCAGCCGCCGGTGCCGGTTGGGGTCTACAACTTCGGTGGCGGTTACGCTGCGTCCTTCGCGGACGTGGCGCAGTGGTGCGCCCGTTTGCACCGTGAGGCCACCGGTCGGCCTCTGCTCGCAGAGCTGGTACCGAACCCGGACACGGCCGCTTACCAGTACTTCACTTGCGCTGACATGACCGCTCTCGACAAGGCCCTGCCCAACCGGCCGACCGTCTCAGCCGAATCCATCGAAGCCCGCGCCGCCGAGTTGTTCGAGACCTTCCGCAGCAGTGAGACAGGATGAACCGGCGCCTTCCGCCCCGACGACAGGCGCTGGTCGGCCGTGTCGACGGGCGGTGTTCCTCGACCGCGACGGCACCCTCACCGAGCCGCGCCACTATCCCTCCCACCCCGATGAGTTGGTCCTACAGCCGGATATCGGCTTGCCATTGCGCGCCCTCCAGCACGCTGGCTTCGCCCTGGTTGTCGTCACGAACCAGAGCGGGCTGGCGAGGGGGCTGTTAGACACGGCAGCGTTGGACGCGATGCACCACCGACTCCGCGCTCTCCTCGCCCGACACGGAGTCCGGCTCGACGGCATCTACGCCTGCCCCCACCATCCGGACGGCACGGTGCCCCGATACCGCAGGCTCTGCTCATGCCGGAAGCCCGCCCCCGGCATGCTCCACCAAGCCGCCCACGACCTCGATCTCGACCTCTCCGCATCGTGGATGGTTGGCGACTCCTCCTGCGACATTAACGCTGGCCACAGGGCCGGAACCTGTACCGCACTCGTCGGCTCCCAGCCGCTGCCCGGTGTGACGCCGGGCGTGCATCGAGCGACGACCTCCGACACTCTTTACGAAGTGGTTCGCTGCTTCCTCGCTGGCCGCTAGCGAGAAGGCGCCTCGTGCCACCGCGGCACCGAGCTCGGAGAACGTGCGCGAGTGGTGAGCCCGGGCGACCTCGTTTCAGGATGTGCCCTGTCAGCCAGTCCTCGCAGGCGGGATGGTCCTTGGCCATCCACTGGCGCGGCCTGCGCCACTCACCCCGCCAGTTCCTCCAGCCACGGATGCCCGGGATGTACGAGCGTCAGCCACTCATTGAGGACATCCCGCCGCGCCCGTCCCAGCAGCGGCAGCACTCCGGCGAAGTCCGCCTGATCCTTGGGGCGTGTCGCCTTGGCTTTGAACAGCAGCACCAACTCCGGCATCAGGTACGGGACTCCGTCCGCCGTTCGCTCAATGATCGCGTCGTACGGCAGCCGCAGCCTCTCGTCCCGCCGGAAGAGCCACGTCTCGCCCTCGTGCGGCTCGCGGAAGACGTCGAACAGGAACTGGCCGCTCGCTGGATCCCGCAGCCAGGTCTGGTGGGTGGCCGCCAGCGCCTCGGCTCCCGCCCCTGACCAGACCCGCCCGGAACCCACCGGGTCAAACACGTACTCGGGGAAGCGGTGCCGAATCTCCGGGAACCTGGCCGCGGGCACCGCGATCTCCAGATCGCCGTGCGGCCGAGACTTTTCCCCGCGAAACAGATCCAGCGCCCACCCTGCCGCGATGCACCAGGGCGCGCCGACCCCGTCCAACCGCTCAGCGACTTGTTCCGGACGCCAGGCATCCGCCCACCGGGCCTCCACTTCGTCCACATCGAGCACGGCGCCGCCGGGCGGCAGGGATTCGGTCATCGGCACAACCTACTGCCGCAACCCCACCCAGGTACGGCCTTTTGTCGGCACTGGAACCAGGCCCGCTACTAGGACGGACACGGCTGCACCCTTGATCTCCTTGGTCACTTTGGAAGAACCGATCCCTATCCTGTGACTTCCCGCGCTGGCCACGCCCGGAGGCGTTGCTCGGAGAACTGTCGCGTACGCGGAAGGCCAGAGCACGTTGTGGCGCCACCAGGCCGACGTTCTGTGCAATTAAGTCGCCGTGTCGAGCCCCGGCGTCGGCGCTTTCCTCTACGCGCACTGTGGTCATTTCCTTCGGATTATTGTGCCGAAGCCCCTAGCACCGAATGGGACCGAGATCCCCGGGGAGGGCGGCAGCATGCTTCTCCTCCGCTATCCGCTGCTGGTCCCGGTGCAGGGCGTCCGCTCGGGCCTCGGGGGTGACGGCCTCGCCGAGGGCGATCGCCGCCGCGCTGGTGACGGGTGTCAGCGAGTACCGGACGGGAGAGCGGCTGGACCGCGTGGGTAGGTGCAGGCGGGCGACACCGGCCGGGAGTTCGGCACGCAGGGCACCGTGCCAGCGGATCCACAGGGCGGGGCGTCCCCGGAGGGCCTCGTCGCGGAGCTTGTCCACGGCGGTGCTGTCGTCCTCGCGGTCGATCTCCACGGCGACCGGAGGGCCCTCCTTGCGAACCAGGCGGAGATCCAGGTAGGCGGACCAGGGCGGCGACCAGTAGATGCGGCAGCCCCCGTTCATCTTGCGAGGCGGGTCGATGTAGCGCATTGGCGCTTCCCATCTGCTCCGCCAGCCTGACGCCTTCGCCCACTCTGCCACTGCGCGGGTGATGCACAGGGTTGCCTCCTTTCCCGTCAGACCGGTGAAGGCGAAGCGGTTCTCGGACAGGTACGCGCGTAAGGCAGCGGCGAGGATCTCGGACTCGCCGGCCGCCGTCAGTTCGAGGGCCATCCGCTGATTCTCCGCCCGGGCACTGACAACGACCTGGGCGCAGCTGCCGAACAGCGGGACCGCGCACGGACGTCGTTGCTCAACCTGTCGTGGATGGGGGGTCTCCGGGAGCCCGCACTCCCGATCACTGGGCGTACCTAGGGGCCTCTACAACGCGGCGAGCTGCGGTACCGGAGGCGAGGGCCAGGCAAGACCCGGAAGGGACCAAGACGTTGGTGTGCTGGACGGTGTTGAGGAGCAGCTTGTTTCGGACAGCAGGGAACGCACGCCCTGGCCAGAACTGCGGTCGTGGCACCTCTTGCTGGATTGATGGGACGCGCCGAAGACTCCGAAGAACTACTACAACGAGTGGAAGCTGCGACAAGACGGCCTCGCCCAACGCCCTTACTGCGCAGGCTAGATAGACTCGTCGGAGTCCGGCAACGGGCACCCGGGTCGCTGCGGTCACAGGCGGCAGGTGGAGTGGATTCTTCATGCCCCGGGAGGCTCTGTAATGCCGTTTGCGTCCGCTTCTGCGCTTCGTCCGCGCGACGGAACCCTCTCCGTTCCTGTGCCCACCAAACCGGCCGCCTGGCTCGCGACGGAGGCGCATGCTCTTCAGCGGTCCCGCCTCTGGGAAGCCGTCTCTTCGCTTCCGGCACTGTCAGCCCTCCTCCGCCCGTTGCGACATGCCGGCACGGAGAATCTGTTGCCGTATCGCTCCGTGATCGGGCTTCACTTGGTGTTGGTCCAGGAGGACCGGGTGCTGCTCGGCCTTCGTGCCGGCACCGCCTGGTGCGACGGCTGGTGGCACGTCCCCGCGGGTCATCTCGAAGAGGGGGAATCCTTCCTCACGGGCATGGTGCGTGAGGCTCGCGAGGAACTGGGCATCGCCCTCGCCGAGGAAGACTTGGTGCTCGCGCACACTGTCCATGACCACGACCCCAAGACGCGCGAGAGCCGTCTCCAAATCTTCTTCACCGCCACGCAGTACGCCGGGCGGCCTTACGTCGCGGAACCGGACAAATGTGCGGAGCTGCGATGGTGGTCGCTCTCGGCTCTGCCGGAGAAGCTGGTGCGTTACACCCGCCAGGCCCTGGTCTGCATTCAGCGGGGTCAGAGCGCGAGCACGGTGGGGTGGCCCGATGCCTGCTGACGACGGGCGCGAACCTGCAGGACTGATGGCGCCGCGGGACTATGCGCGCTCACGCGCGGCCTTCTGGGGTGGCGCCGCGGTGCTGTTCACCGATACGGAGGGCAAGGTCCTGGTCCTCGATCCGGCGTACCGGCCGGGCAAGCTCCTTTTGCCCGGCGGAGGTGTGGACCAGCCGGAGCGGCCCTCGGACGCCGCGGTGAGAGAAGTGGCCGAGGGGCTTGGGCTGTCCGTCCGCGTACACCAACTGTTGGCAGTCGACTGGGTCAGCAAGGCCAATCCGGAGTACGCAACGGTATATGGCTTTCCTGGTGAAACGGTCTCCATCTGGGACGGTGACGTCCTGGAGGAGAGCGACATCGCCCGGATTCGCTTGCCCGAGAACGAGATCACTTCGTTCCACTTCCTTCCGCCGGCGCAGGCCGCACGCCGGATGCGCCCGATCGAGAGGCGACGGATGCTCGCTGCCTTGCGTGCCCGGATCGACCGTGCCGGACCCGCCGTGCTGGAGGACGGTGAGACCATCGGGATCGGACAGGCATTGCAGCGATTGGACGTCGTCCCGCGCACTGCGATCGGCTACCAGGACATCGTCTGGCACCCCGCCATGGAGCCCGCTGCCGGCCTTCCCGTGAAACAAGCGTGGGTGTGGGCCTTCGACCCGCTCGGCCGGGTCGTCGTCCTCGTGGATCCGCGCGACGGCCATGTCGTCTTGCCAGGCGGAACGGTCGAAACGGACGACCACGGGCCGAAGGCGGCAGCACTGCGTGAAGCCGCCGAAGAGGCAGCTCTGCGCCTGCACGATGCCGCCTACCTCGGCTACCTCCTCGATCCGGACGGTGCGGTCTACGGCCCAGGCACCGGGGCGAACGCCCGGGCACGGTACATCGCACGCATCGACTGCCTGGGGCCGACGGCACCGGACGTCGCGACCGGCATCACCTACAGTCGGCTGCTGGTCAGCCCCGCGCAGGCGAGCGAGCTGCTCGGCCTCGGACGCGCCGGAGCCGAACAGGCCGAGTACGCGGCCCGAACGGCGGCAGCCCGCTGGGGAATTCCGCTGAGCCCGCCGCAGGCCGCGATCGAGATCCCCCATACGGGCATGGCGGCCCTCCTGCCTTGACCTCCGCACGTGACGCGCACCTTCGTGCCGGAGTCCTGCCGGCGCGACGCCCTGCACCGCCTTTCTGGCCCTGGAGGAGGACTCTCATGTCCGGCGAACCTGACACCACCGAGCAGGCTGTCGGCGGCCCTGACCGCGTGGTCACCGACGAGCAACGGGCGTACTGGGCCCAGGTCGAGGCACCCATGGCCTCTTGCACTGCCCTGATCACCGATGCCGACGGCCGGATTCTCGTGGTCGACCCGACCTACAAGGACGGCTTCGACATGCCCGGTGGCATGGTCCAGGCAGACGAAACGCAGATCGAGGGCCTGGAACGTGAACTGGCCGAGGAACTCGACCTCACCGGAGTGCCGATCGGCCGGTTCCTCGTCCTGGACCAGGTCCCCGCTGCCCGATATGGGCGGGCCATGGTCGTGACCGTGTTCCACGTGGGTCCCCTCACCGACCAGCAGACACAGTCCCTGCGCTTCGCGGACGGGGAGATCGGCGCCGCCGAGTTCCTCCCCATCGAGGAGGCCCTCGCGCGGCTGCCGCACCGACTTGCCCGCCGTATCCAGGCGGCGCACGCCGCACTCCTTGCCGGTGTACCGGCCGTTCTGATCGACGGCAAGTCCCACGTCCTGTCCAGCCCGGCCGTATCGGAGGCGCGATGAAACGGCTCCTGAAACGGGTCTGGAAGACGGAACAGACTGTCTCCGAGTCCGAGGTCGCGCTCTTCGGCGGGGCGCTGCGCTACGACTTCGGATGGGTGCGCCACGAGTACGCGCGACTGGACACCAAATTCGGGCAGGCCGCCCGAATGGTGCCGGCGCTGGTGGGCAGCACCCTGCGCCTGGCCTGGCAGGCGGACCGCCGTGCCCTGGCGACCATCGGGATCGCTGAGGTGGGCCAGAGCATCACCCAAGCCGCCGGGCTGCTGGTCACCAACCAGGTGATCCAAGCCCTGCTCAAGGACGGGGACAACGTCTCCCGGCTACACGCCGCACTGCCGGCCCTGATCGCCGGCTGCATCATCGCCGTGGTCGGCACCGTCCTGGCCTGCCTTTCGACGGCGGGCACCGGGCGGCTGGAACCGAAAGTCGAGAGGCTGGCCACCGAACAGTTCCTGGAGGGCGCCGCCCGCGCGGAACTCGAGGCCATCGAAGACGGCGAGTTCCGCACGCTCCTGGACTCGGCGTACTTCGGCGCCCAGTCATCCCGCACCATGATCGGTGTCTGCGTGGCCGTGGTGAACGGATTGTTCTCCCTCGTCGCCGCGGCTGGCGTGGTCACGGTCCTCAGCCCCGTACTGCTGCCTCTGCTGCTGCTCATCGCGCTGCCGCGTGGCTGGGGCGCCATGCATGTGGCCCGGCGTCGTTACGCCTCCCGGATGCAGTGGATCGAGCACGAGCGGGCCAAGCGCCTGGTCAACAACCTCATCACCGCCCGGGAATCTGCCACTGAGATCCGCGTTCACCAGGTCGGCCCCTTCCTGCTCGACCACTTCCACGAGATGGGCCAGACCGCCGAGGCCGAACAGACCCGCCTCGCCGACGGCCGCGCGGTCACCGAACTGATCGCCGCGGCCATGGCCGGCCTCGCGTCGGCGGCCACGTTTGCCGGCCTGGGCGCTCTGTGGCTGACCGGCCACATGAGCGCCGCCACGGTGGCCACGGCCGCGCTCGCGATCCGCACCGGCTCAGCAAGCCTCGGCGCCCTCGTCGACAACATCCTGCGGCTGCACGAGGAGTCCCTCTACGTCCGCGACCTCGACCACTTCCGTGACGAAGCCGAACGCCGGGCCATCCCCACAGGCGGCCGACCCGTGACCGACTTTCCCGACCAGGTCACCTTCGAGAACGTGTCGTTCACCTACCCCGACCGCGACACTCCCGCTCTGCAGGAGGTGACCCTGACCTTCCCGCGCGGGGCCGTCATCGCCTTGGTCGGCGCGAACGGCAGCGGCAAGTCCACCGCGGTGAAACTCCTCGCTGGGCTGCACCGGCCCACGGCCGGCCGCGTCCTGTGGGGGCAGACCGATCTCGTCGAGGCCGACCGGGTGGACATCTTCCGGCACGTGGCCGCTCTCGATCAGGGCTTCCAGCGCTGGCCCTTCACCCTGCGAACCAACATCCAGATCGGCCAGCCGGAACGCAACGCGGACGACGACATCGCCCGCGCTGCCGCCTACTCGGGCGCCGACAAGCTCGCCGACACTCTTCCCCGCGGTCTCGGCACCCTGCTGGCCCGGCAGTTCCGCGGCGGCCAGGAACTGTCCGGGGGGCAGTGGCAGACGGTCGGGCAAGCCCGGCTGCGCCATCGGCAGGCGAGCCTCGTCATCGCCGATGAGCCCACCTCCGCCCTGGACCCCGAGGCCGAGATCGAATCCTTCGAACGCATCCGCCGACTGGCAGACGAAGGCAAGACCGTCGTGCTGGTCAGCCACCGCATGGCCGGCGTCCAGCACGCCGACATCATCTACGTCCTGGACGAGGGACACCTCGTCGAGAGCGGTTCCCACCAGGAGCTCATGGCACGGCCCGATTCCCAGTACCGGCGCATGTACCTCATGCAGGCCAACCAGTACGGCGGCGCCGCCGCACCGTTGGTGCTGCCGACTCCCTCGGCCTACGGCGAATCACATGCCGCCAGCACCCTCGACTGACACCCACCACCCGCCGCGCACCACCCGGCCCCGTGCGCGGCGGCCCAGCAAGTGGGCCGCCGACCCGCTGTGGAGCACGCTGCGCGACCTGCTGGGCTGCCTCGGTGTGATCGCGGCCGGCCTCGCCATCACCACGATCGTCACCCTCCTGATCTCCCACTTCCCCGACCCCAGGATCCGTCCGTGACCCACCTCCCGCCCCGACTCGTGCTCGGAACCCGCGACTCCGACCTGGCCCTCGTCCAAGCAGCCCACGTCGCCGGACTACTCGAACACGCCTTCCCCCAAGTCGCCGTCCACGTGGCCCCGATGAAAGCCGCTGGCGACCTGCACCAGGGACCTCTCGCGCAGATCGGCGGCAAGGCCGCCTGGGTACGCGAGCTGGACCGAGCACTGGCCGCCGCTCGTGTCGATGTCACCGTCTCGTGTGCCAAAGACCTCCCAGGGCCTCACGAGCGCGGCACCGACACCATCGTCGGCGCCGTCCTGCCCCGCGAAGACGCCCGGGACGCCCTTGTCCTCCCCGCCGGGCAGCCCGTCGCCACCCTGGACGACCTCCCCACCGGAAGCGTCCTCGGCACCAGCGCGCCGCGTCGCATCGCCCAACTCCGCACCCGCTACCCCCACCTCACCATCCAACCGGTGCGCGGCAACCTGCTTCCCCGCCTCGCCCGCCTTGACGCCGGCGAAGGCGACAAGCCACTCGACGCTCTCGTGGTCTCCTATGCCGGACTGCGCCGGATGTCCCAGGCGGACCGTGCCACACAGCTCATCCCGGCTTTGGTGCTGGCCCCGGCCACCGGTGCGGGCATGCTCGTCGTCGAGCAGCGCAGCGGCGACACCATCGCCGCCCACCTCCTCGACGCCATCAACGACCCCGCCACGGCACGGCTGCTGGCCGTCGAGCGTGGCGTCCTCGCCCAGCTCAAAGGCAACTGCCAGACCGCCTGCTCCGTCCACGCGCACTACACCGACAAACCCCACCGGATCAGAGTCGACGCCGCCGTCTTCCACCCCTCCGGCTGCGACGCGATCCACGTCGCAGCCACCGGACCGGCCGACGACCTCGGCGGCCTCGTGGAGAACATCACCCAGCTGCTGCATAGCGAAGGAGTCGAACGACTCCTGCCGCGCTGACCGCGTGCGGCCCTGGTCGGCAGTGAGAGCCCACCACGGGACGCGACACCGAACGACGGGCCGTAACAGCCTTACTCACGAGCGGAGTTCACCGACGTGCCGCACCGATCCGAACCCGACGCCGAAGGAAGCCTGTGGCGAGACAGAGAATTCCGGAACTATGCCTTCGCCCAGGGCATCAGCGTTACCGGAAGCGGCGTGACCACGATCGCGCTGTCCGTCCTGGCCGTCGTCGAACTGCACGCCTCCACCTTCAACGTCGCGCTGATCGCCTTTGCCTCCAAACTCCCACCCCTGCTGTTGTCCCTCCACGCTGGCGTCCTGGCAGACCGCCGCCGCAAACGACCCGTGATCATCACCTGCGATCTGCTCTGCGCCGCCGTCCTGCTCACCCTCCCCACCGCACAACTCCTCGCCCGCATCACCCTGATCCACCTGTACGCAGTCGCCTTCACGGTGGCTGCCCTGCAGGTGGTCGGCAGTAACGCGTCCATCAGCTACCTGCCTTCCCTCCTCGGCCCAGGCCGGATCAAGGACGGCAACTCCAAGATGGGCGCCAACAACTCCCTGGCCGACCTGATCGGCACCAACTCCGGCGGTGTCCTCGTCACCGCACTCGGCGCGGCCCGCGCCGTCACCGTCGATGCCGCCTCCTACCTGGCCAGCGCCCTGCTCCTGTGGCGTATCAAGCACCGGGAAGACCCGCCTCCCGCTCGCACGGCGGGCACGAGCCACTGGGCGGAAATCCGCGAGGGCCTCACCTACACCCTGCACACCCCCGTCGTGCGCTCGATCGTGCTGTCGAATACGGCCACCTCCTTCGTCCTGGCCGCCAGCAGCGCCCTGTGGTCGCTATACCTGCTTGTTCCTGCTTAGCGACGGTGTTGCATACCGCCTGATGTGCCACCTGACCTGCTCGTTTGTGTGTTGCACTCAGTCGGGTTGCATTGATACTCATCGGCCATGCACCAATCGACGTACTCATCAGCAGGCTGGGAGTCCTGGGGACTTGCGTTCAGTCCGGCGATCCCGGAGGGGATGCCGCTGCTGTTCGACGACGACCTCCTCTTCGAGGACAGCAACGGCGTCCGTCCCACCACCGTGATCAACTGCTGGGCCTGCGAGCTGCCAGCGAATGGATGCCCATCGCCGAATTCGTGGCCCTACTACGTGCGTACGGTGCGTGAGTGGCTGGAGTTCATATCCGGGCACGGCGTCGCTCTGTTCGACACGCGGCGTCGTCTGAAGGCGGCGTTGGGCGCGTACTCCGTCTATCGAGCCCAGGGCCCCATCAAGCATCGCTTCGAGGCGTCCACGTGGAACCAGAACATGGGGATTCTGGCGGGGTTCTACAAGTGGGCGAAGGATGAGGAGTACGCAGACTCCGAGCCGTTCACGTACCGGCAGGCGGTCTGGGCCTTCAAGGGGCAAGTCCGTCGCGGACGGGTCAACCAGTCACGGCGGCGCCAAGCCAAGCCTCATGTGACGATCAAGTATCTCGACGACGACTTCACGGACATGTTCCTGAAGGGGTTGGCGGGCCTGAGCCCCGACGGGGAGCGCGATCTGCGCTACCGAGGACGGGAGTTGGCCCGGAACTCGGCGGTCGGCCGAATGATCGTCTCCAGCGGACTACGCAGCCAGGAGTACACGTACCTGCTGGTCTGCGAGGTGCCCCTGCTTCCCTCGCGACGGACTGCGGTGCCGGTCTCTTTCCCCGTCCCGTCCGGGGTCACCAAGGGAAGCAAGTACCGCGAATCGTGGATCGATTACGACTCACTGGCTGAGCTGCACTCCTACATCGCCCTCGACCGAGCAGCGGCGACGTTCGGATCGTCGTGGCGTCCGCCGGCCCGCTGGGGAGAGCCGCTGTTCGTGACGGACGCCGACCAGTGGGGCGGACGCGTCAACGGGCTCCGCGTCCAGTGGAGCTCACTCGGCCCTGACGAGCGGCGGCGTCTGGTCGCCCCGGAGGGGGGTTCGATGCTGCTGTCAGTGTGGGGCCAGGGACGCCCGTTCACCGGATGGTCCACGGTCTTCGCCAGAACCTCTGACCGCATCCGCGAGCGTTACGAGCCGCGCTTCCCGCACGTCAATCCGCACCGGCTACGTCACACCATGGCCATGGCGACCATGGCGCGGCTGATGCGCGGCTGGTACGAGCAGGCTGCTCGACAGGTCCGCGACACCGATGACGATGCCGCCCTGGCGCACTACCTGCGGACCCAAGAACCGCTGCTGATTCTGCGCGATCTTCTCGGACATACCAGTTCACTGACGACGGAAGCGTACCTCCACCGTCTGGACGTGCTCCGCCTGTTCACGTCCCTGTATCGGCGGGTCGGCAAGGAGTACGGGCTGCTGGACGAGGACGTCGAGCTGGAGCTCGAGACAGAGTTCGACGACGAACCGGCGGTGGTCTGATGCCGGCCACCGTCACCCTTGACCCGCTGGGTGTGCACTGCATCTTCAGCGACGGATCGGAGTACCGCCGTCCCCTGCGCGTGCGGCGGCCAGTGGAGCTCCCGGGGCTGGCACGCACTCTGCTGGAAGGCGCTACAGATCTTGTCCATCCGCACGGGCAGGTCGACAGTGCGGGAGGCTTCGACCTGTACCTCACGGCCGTCCGCGGCTTCACCGACTGGCTGGTCGAGTTCGGGTTCTCCGGCGGGGCATCCGACCTGACGCGCGCGCTCCTCGCCCGGTACTGGCGGCAAGGGGTGCGATCCTCCCACGAGAGCGCGCTGCGGGCCATGCTGCGCTGCGCGGATGACCAGGATCCGATTCTGGCGCCGGATGTGCGCGCGTTCGTCGATGGCCGACTGTTCAACACGGGCGAGCGGTACGGCTCGCACCAGCCGTACAGCGAGGCCGAATGGGCCCGGCTCATCCGTACCTGCCGGGACGAGGTCGATGGCGCCTTCCGCGCGTTCTGCGCGGCCCGTGATCACGCTTCGACAGCTGACGGTCCAGGGGCTTCGCTCCGTGAACGCACTGCCCATCACTGGCTGGTGCTTCACGACGGGCCCGACCCGCTCGTCAAAGAGATGGCAGACCGCGGCTCGTTCCCCTTCCGCCAGAGATACGGGGGCGGTCTTCGCGCGGTGCTGGATCCGCTCATCCCGACCCTGGATGTGATCATCGCCTATCAGCTGCTGTTCGGCGCCTACACCGGCATCGTGCCTGACGGGATCGCGGACCTGGGACTCGACGACATCGAGTGGGCGGGTGACGAGAAGATCCTCCTCAGCTACGTCAAGGGCCGCACGGCGGCAGAGAGCCTTGCTCTGTCTCGTCAGGCCACTCGCCTGCTGGAACAGTGGCTCGATCACTCTGCGGTGGCCCGCCGCTTCGCGCCCGAGGAACTGCGCCCCGAGCTCTGGGTGCGTTTCACGCCGAGTGGCACATGGGCGGGAGAGCGATGGCTGGCCAAGCCGGCCACGCGCCTGTCCATATGCGCCTGGGTCGAGCGGCGCCAAGCCGTCGACGAGGACGAGCGCCCCACGCAGATGACTGGTGACGACGGTCTCCCCCTGGGCCTTCACCGGCACCGCATCCGCACGACCCACGACGCGCTGAAGGACCGGTCACACTGGCGCGGCAGCCGCCGGTCCACGCTGGATCCGAACCGGTCCCCCGGCGTCGAGGGGGACCACTACCTGACGAACACGACGCCGGCTCAGCGCGAGGCGGCGGAGGACATCATCGCCCAGGCGCAGGAGGACCTCGTTCGCCGGGCGCTGCCGCCCTTGGTGCTGGCCACCGCTGAAATGGCCGACCTGGTGGAGAACTATCCCGAGCACATGAAGCGGCTCGGCCTGGATGACAACGCCTTGGCGCAGCTGCTGTCCGGGGAACGCGACGTGTTCACCGCGGCATGTGGAGATCAGCTGTCGGGGCTCCACGGGCCGAAGGGCAAGCCCTGTCCGGCACGCCCGTGGGTGTGCCTGCTGTGCCCGCTGGCCTTGTTCGCCCCTCGCCATCTGCCGAACCTGCTGCGGCTACGGGCGTTCTTCTCCCGCCAGTGGCAGCAGATGACCACCGCCGAGTTCATCCCCGTCTTCGGCCCGTACGCCCACCGTCTCGACGAGATCCTGACCCCCGGCCGGTACTTCTCCGAGCACGCGCTACGGGCAGCCGCTGCCGAGGTCACCGATTCCGATGTCGAGCTTCCCTTGCGACCTGAGGAGCACACCGTATGACCACCCTGCACGGGCCCGCGGGCCTCGCGGCTGCCTTTTCGCCTTCCGTTTTTCGAGGTGAAGACGTGTGCGCTGCGGCCGGTCTGCCGGTCCACGGCGCGGGCCCGCATCCTCACTTCGACGACGCTATCTGGGACTTCACCGGTGTCATCGGGCTGCCGCGGTACCTTGCGCGGTACGCGCGGATCTTGTCCTTCACCGAGATCCTCAATCCCCAGTGGAGGGAACTGGCGAAGGAGTTCATCTTCGCCCGGCTCGCACCGGACCACCGCGCTGTACGGGAACTTGCCCACGCCTACCGAACGCCCGTGCAGATAGCCACGGTGCACGGGCGGCTGACCGTGCTGACCGGCTGGCTCAACTGGCTCACCGAACAGGGCGTGGACAATCTCGGGGAGGTAACCCAGCAGCATTGTGCTGCCTACCTGGAACTTCGCAAGAAGGTACGGGACAAGCACGGCGTCGTGATCCGCGACAGCAGCCCCGGCTACCGCATGGACGTCGTGGCGGTCATCCAGGAGCTCGGCTACTACAAGGAATTGTTCTCAGCCGACGGCTACGTGTCGGCCTTCCGTCCATGGGGGCGACGGACGGCGTACTCCGTCGCCGGGATGGTCCGTCGGACGGGCAACACGACACCGCCGCTGAGCAACGACGTCTTCCAACCGCTCGTCGCAGCGGCCCTGTACGTAGCGGAAGTGCTGGCACCGCACGTCACGGAGCTGCAGCAACAGTTGCAGGAGATGGTGCCGAACCGGCCGGGCCGCAACAACCGGGAGCGTCCGGACTGGAGGGTCGAGGTCGCGCAGGCCATCGACCGCCACATACAGGAAGCTGATCCGTTCGATGTCGCCCTCGATCACGTCGTAGCCGAGCGGCTGGCGGACGGCTGGGATCAGGACGATCCGCTGCTACAGGTGAACCTGATCTCCCTCGCCCACGAGACCGGACGGCACGCCTTCCACTACACGTGGCTGCCCACCCTGCGCGGCCACCTGGAAAAGGCCGTCAGGGAAGTCGGCCTGTCCAAACGCTGGGGCCGGACAGCCGCCCTGGTCGAACGCGCGGACGGACGGGGCAGTGTCCCCTGGACCCTGCCGATGAACACCACCGAGGCCCGACTGCAGCTCTCCCGGGCCCGCACAGCCTGCCTCATCGCGCTCGCCGCACTGACCGGAATGCGGAAGAGCGAACTGGCTGAGCTGACCAACGACTGCCGCCTGCCTCCCGAACAGCTCGGCGAGGGCCGCGTCCGCTACCGCCTGAAGGGCAAGGTCATCAAGGGCCGGAAGCTGGGTGGTGAACACGATCAGTGGGTGACCATCAAGCAGGCGTACGACACCGCCGACGTAGCCGCCTCGCTCGCTGACCCGGTGAAGAACGACGGTCACCTGTTCAAGTCGCTCTCCTTCGTCACCCCGTACGAATGGTTCCTGACCTGGGTCAATGGCCCAGAGGGCCGTCGCCTTGGGCTGGCGCCGATCCCCGAGGTGCCGGTCAGTCTGCGGATGCTACGGAGAACCCTCGCGGTGGAAATGGCGCACCGGCCCGGTGGTTTGCTGGCCGCCAAGATCCATCTCAAGCACATTTCCGTGGTCACCACGGAGGGCTATGCGGACCGCCCTGGTGGGGCCCAGTCGGTGCTGATGGCCGAGTTCGGCCAAGAGGAGCGGGAGCACAAGATGCGCGTCGCCCTCGACGCTTTCCACGACTACCAGAACGGTATCCGCCCTGCGGGGCCTGGCGCCAGCGACCTCTTGGACTTCTTCGCGTTCGTCGACGAACAGCTGGATTCCTCCGGGGCGCCGAACATCAAGCGCAGCGACCAGGAGGTGACGAACCTGCTCGCCAAGCGGGCCAAGGCCCTGCACCTGGGGCCGGCGAACTACTGCTGGTTCCTCGATCCGTCCAAGGCGCTGTGCCTCAAGCTCGCAGGGGCTCACGCCCGCGGGGCGACGGAGCCCTTGATCGGCATGTGCGATTCGGCGCGGTGCCCGCAGGCCACCCACCATGCCGGGCACCGCCCGGTGTGGGCGGCCAGCGCCGAGAGCAAGAAGGTGTTCATCGCCACCATCGGGCGCGCGCAGCGGACGGAGAAGGCGCGGCTGAGTACGGAACTCGCCCGCGATGAACGGGTGCTGGCCGAAATTGACGCCCTCTGCGGAACGGGGGCATGACGTGGCCCGTATCAGCGACGAGACCCGGCGGGACAATGAGGCGGCCATTCGGCACGTCATGGAACGGCTCCTTGCCGGTGACGTTCCCCCGGGCGGCAAGTGCGACATCAAGACCCTCGCGACCCAAGCCGGGGTCGCCCGCACCGGCTTCTATCCCAAGAAGAACCGCGACGGCTCGCCGCGGCCAGGCCCTTACCAACACCTGGCGGAGGAGTTCGAGCGCCGGTTGGCCGAGCTTCGGGAAACGGGCGTGATTCCCGACCCGCGGGCCGCACAGATCGAGCGGCTCAAAAAACAGGTCTCCGGGCTGAAGGAGCGCCTCGCCGCGCGTGACGCGCAAATCGATGGACTCACTGACTTCAGGGAGCGGGCTCTGTCGCAGATCGCCGCCCAGAGGATGGAGATCGAGCGGCTTCGCGACGCCTTGGCCGCGCCGTCGAATGTCCGGGCTCTGCCGAACAGTTCAAGAGCGAGTGCGCCGTACGGATCGTGTAGCTGACGGCCCAGCCTGGGCTGCATGGGGCGGGGCGCGCGGCAAAGACTGCCGGGCACTCCGCCCTTGCGTTGCCAAGGTGATCTACTCGCCACGAGATCGCACAGCTTCGCGGACAGAACGGCGCCGTACGGGTCGTGCAGCTGACAATGCTGCGGGCGGTCTTTTGCCACCACCGGGCCCAGAGGGTCAGGTGCCGATTTCCCGGTGGACGCCGCCGGCGGCGGTGTTGATGCCTTCGGCGAGGGTGGGGTGGATGTGGATGGCGCGGGCGATGTCGGTGTAGGTGGCGCCGCAGGTCATGGCGATGACGGCCTCGTGGACGAGGTTGCCGCCGTCGGGGCCGGAGATGTGGCAGCCCAGGATGCGGTCGGTGTCGGCGTCGACGACGAATTTGATCAGGCCGCGGGTGTTGCCGATGGCGCGGGCCTTGACGACACCGGTGAAGTCCTGGCGGCCGATGAGGACTTGGTGTCCGGCCGTGCGGGCGGCTGGTTCGGTCAGCCCGACGGAACCGACCTCGGGATCGGTGAACACCGCGTGCGGCACGACGCGGCCCGTGGTGGAGCGGTCCTGGCCACGGTAGGTGGTGCGGTAAGCGATGTCGGCGTCGTCACGGGCGGTGTGGGTGAACATCGGCCCGCCGCGGATGTCGCCGAGCGCCCAGACATCCTCGGCGTCGGTGCGCAGCAGGTCGTCGACGGGCAGGAAGCCGTGCTCGTCGGGGGTCACGCCGAGGTGTTCCAGGCCCAGGTTGTCGGTGTTGGGGGTGCGGCCGGCGGCGATGAGCAGGTGGCTGCCGGTGACCTCGCCGGTCTCGCCGCCCCGGCAGCCGGCCCGGATGTGGCCGGGGCGGCCGTCGACGGCGGTGCAGGTGGTTCCGGTGAGGACGGTGATGCCGTCGGCGGTGAAGCCATTGGTGACGGCGGCGGAGATGTCGGGGTCCTCGGCGGGCAGCAGCCGCTCCGCGCGCTGGATGAGCGTCACTTGGGAGCCGAAGCGGGCGAACATCTGGGCGAACTCGCAGCCGATGTAGCCGCCGCCGACCACGATCAGGTGCTCGGGCAGCTCGGTGAGGTCGAGCAGGGTGCGGGAGGTGTGGTACGGCGTGGCGGCGAGTCCGTCGATCGGGGGGATGGTGGTGCGCAGGCCGGTGACCAGGAAGATCTTGTCGGCTTCGATGTCGGTGTGATCCACGCGCAGCCGCCGGGGTGCGGTGAAGCGTCCCTCGGCGGGGTAGAGGTCGAGCTGGTCGGCCTTTCCGACTGTCTTGTAGGAGCCGGAGCGGATCCGGTCGACGATCGTGTTCTTGCGGGCGACCACGGCGGCCAGGTCGATGGTGGGGGCGCTGGTGTGGACGCCGTACTCGGCGGCGCGGCGCACCTGGTGGGCCACCTCGGCGGAGGCGATCATCGTCTTGGTGGGGATGCAGCCGCGGTTGAGGCAGGTGCCGCCGAGCTGCTCCTTCTCGACGAAGGCGACCCGGCCGTGCCGGGCGGCGCGCAGGGCCAGGGGCAGTCCGGCCATGCCGCCGCCGATCACCAGAGTGTCGTACCGCTCGACCATGCGAGGACTCCGTTCTCTGTCTGCGTTTGTCCGGCCCGGTGCGGACGGTGGTGCGTACGGGGGCCTGTGAGGCATCCTCAGCCGTGCGGGCCGGTGGGGCCGGAGGGGCGGGCCGTTCGGGGGATGCGGACGGCAGGCCGCGGGGGC
>NZ_JAPWHT010000779.1:0-2456 GCF_027270795.1 Streptomyces sp. ActVer | reverse complement strand
TGAGCCGCATGGGCCTGAGCCGCATGGGCCTGAGCCGCGTGGGACGGCGAGGTGGGGGAGTAGGCCGCCGCGGGGCCGAAACCACCGGAGGCGGCCGGGCCGAAGCCGCCGCCTGAGCCCGCGGTCCCGAAACCGCCAGAACCTGGGGCCCCGAATCCGCCGGAACCGTGAGCGCTCGGAGCCGCCTCCGCCTGGGCCTGTGCCTGATGGGCTCCTTCGGCACGAGCCGCTATCCCCGCCACCAGCTCGCCCGGCAGCCAGGCCCCCGATGTGTACCGGGCCTCGTCACCGCGATGCGTCTGGATCGTCTGGACGGAGCGGATGACCTCCTCGACGGAAGGCCGCTCGGCGGCGGGCTTGCGCAGACACCGCGCCACCAACTCCCGTATCTCCTCGGGCACTTTGCCGAGGTCCGGCTGCTCGTGCACCACCCGGTAGAGCACCGCGTGCGCGTCTCCGTCCCCGAAGGCGCCGCCGCCCGTCGAGGCGAACACGGCGGTCTGCCCCAGCGCGAACACGTCGGCCGAGGGGGCGGCCTCGCCGCCGAGCGCCTGTTCCGGGGCCATGTAGGCGACCGTGCCGAGGGCCATGCCGCTCTGTGTCACCGAGGTGGCGTCCGCCGCCCGTGCGACACCGAAGTCGATGACGCGCGGGCCGTCGTCGGCGAGCAGCACGTTCGACGGCTTGAGGTCCCGGTGCACGATGCCCTCGCGGTGCACCGCCTGCAACGCCTCCGCGACTCCGGCGATCAGCCGCAGCACGGTGTCGACGGGCAGTGGACCGTGGTCGCGTATCGCGTCGGCGAGGGACGGACCCGGCACATAGGCGGTCGCACACCACGGCACCGAGCCTTCGGTGTCGCTGTCCACGACCGGGGCCGTGTAGAGCCCGTGCACCCGGCTCGCGGACGCCACCTCTGCCTGGAACCGCTTGCGGAACTCGGCGTTCTCGGCCAGTTCGGGCCGGATCACCTTGACGGCGACGGCCCGTCCGCCCGGCGTGTGCGAGAGATAGACCCGCCCCATGCCGCCGGACCCGAGCCGCGCCGCCAGCCGGTAGCCGCCCACGATCCGCGGATCGCCGTCCTCCAGCGGCTGGAAACTTCCCGCGCCGGGCCCACCGTTGCTCAACACGCCCACTCCGCCCCAAGATCTGTTCAGTGGCCCCATTGCATCACGGGCCCCTCGCGTCCCGCCGCACACCCGTTCAAGTGAGCGCCGGATCGGAGACGTACGGCGAAGGAGGCGTCCGGAACTCCGTCTCGGAGCCTTCAGGGCGGGGGTATCGGGAGGGCGTACACCTTGTTGAAGTGCTGGGCGATCAGCGGGCCGTCGCTGTCGCAGGCGAGTTGCCAGTCGTTGATGCCGGCGTCCTGGCCGTCGGTGAAGTTCCAGAGCAGCTCGCCCTGTCGGGCGTCGATCGCGTAGAAGCCGTCCCTGTTGCGGGCGGCCGTGACGAACACCGAGCCGCCGCCCGCGACGAGGGCGTTGCCCAGATCGAGCCGAGGGGTCCTGCGGAACCAGCGCCGGGTGCCGTCGGCGGCGTCGAACGCCTGGACGCCGTGCGGGTTCCTGGTGGTGCAGAACACCGTGCCGGCCGCGGCGGCGACGGACGCGAATCCGCCCTTCTCCTCCTTCACCCGCCAGCGCACCGCACCGGACTCCAGGTCCACGGCGATGAGTTCGCTGTCAACGGCGAAGACGGTTCCGCCGAGCACCGCCGGGGCCGACCTGGCGTCCGAGTCGGAGTTCAGGGGCCGGCGCCACAGCACGTTTCCACGGCTCGCGGTGCCACGGGCCGTGAGCCGGTGCAGCCCGTCCATGTAGACGAAGCGGCTGGACGCCATGACGGGCTTCAGATCGAGGCCGATGTCCTCCTCGCTGATGGGGATGACATTGGCCCGGCGCGCCCGCAGATCCGTGTTGAGGACGACGTTCGTGGAGGTGGCCGACCCCTGCGATCCGTCCGGGCGGCTGAACCGCAGACCCGAGATGGTGACCCTCTGGTCGCTGAACCCGCCGAGCAGCGTGTCGAACCGGAAGTCCTCTCCGAAGTCCAGGGAGAACCGCTCGATGCCCGTGACCGGGTCGACGCCCAGCACGGTCGCGCCGGTGCCGAGAGCGACGACGTCGCCCGAGACGAGGAGCGGCGGGGTGGGTGACTGGCTGATGCCCCGGTAGGTCCACCGGGGGCGGGTGCCGTCGGCGAGGCCGAGGCAGAACAACGCGCCCGACTGCGACTTCAGCAGGGCCGTGTCCTTGTAGAAGGTCGCCGGTGCCTTGACGAGGGCGTCACCCTGGTAGACCCACAGCGGCTTCGGCGCCGGACCGGCCGGCTTCGCGGTCGGCTCGGTCCGGTCCTTCGGCTCACCGAGGAGTGCGGCGACGCCGGAACCAAGGCCGACGGCGCCGAGCGCGGCGGCCGCGAGGACCGTACGGCGGGAGGGACGCGGCCGG
>NZ_JAPWHT010000778.1:0-2480 GCF_027270795.1 Streptomyces sp. ActVer | reverse complement strand
GGGGCCGGTGCCGGAGCCGAGTAGGCGGAGGACGGCGAAGCCGGTGCGGCCGGGTAGGACGGGTACGCCGATTCCGGCGAAGGCACCAACCCGTACGGCGTCACGGGCCCGCTCGTACCTGGCGTACCTGATGTGCCTGGCGCGCCGGCCATGTGCCCACCCGCGGCAGGACCACCACCAGCGGCCCCGCCACTGAACGCCCGCCGGGCCTCCCGAGCCTGCCGCTCCTGCATCACGGCCGCCAGATACGCCGCCGGCGGCACCCCCTGCGGCGCCGGAGCCCCGGTGCGCTCCGCGACATCGGCCGCGAGCCGCTCCGCCATCGCCCAGCCGACCTGCGGATCCAGCTGCTGCATCCGCGTCAGGTACTGCCGGACAGCCAGCCACAGCGCATCCGGCACCCCGGACAGATCAAGGCCGGAGAACCGCCCCGCCAGCCAAGGCGGCGGCGGAGGCACGAAGGCCGTACGCCCGGAGGGAATCCGCTCCCGTACGACCAGAGTCCCGGCGAACACATCACCGAGCCGCCGCCCCCGCGCGGACACCAGTGAGGCGATGCACGCCACGACCCCGAACGTCATCAGGATCTCGACCACACCGACCGCCCCACGCACCAGCGCGTGCCGGAACCGGATCGGCCCGCCGTCGTCCCGTACCACCCGCAGCCCGCACGCCAGCTTCCCCAGCGACCGCCCATGACTGAGCGTCTCCACGGCGATCGGTCCGCCCACCAGCAGAAGAATGAACGCGGCGATCGACACCGCCATCCGCGCCGCCTCGTCGAGCGCGGCCGTGGACGCCACCAGGGCAATGGTCACCGCGACATAGGCGGCCACCGCCACCGCCAGGTCGAGCACCACGGCCAGCACCCGGCTCGGCAGCTTCGCGGGGCGCAGCTCCAGCGCCACCGCCTCGCCCGTCACAAGCTCACTCACGCCCGCCGTCCTTCCCCGAACTGCCCCGAGGACAGCCAGTCTGCCAAGCTGAGGGCACATCGCGCCGCAGTGCGACAAGCTGACCACACGACGAGCAGCCGAGGAGCAGCCAACCCGATGGACCTCGACGTCTTCGTGTCCGCCCACCGAGCCGAATGGGACCGGCTCGACGCACTCCTCGGACGCCAGAGGCGCCTCACCGGCGCGGAGGCCGACGAACTCGTCGCGCTCTACCAGCGCACGGCGACCCATCTCTCCCTGATCCAGTCGAGCGCCCCGGACCCCCAGCTGACCGGCCGCCTCAGCCAACTCGTGGCACGCGCGCGCAGTGCGGTGACAGGCACCCGCCGCGCCTCCTGGCGCGATGTGACCCGCTTCCTCACGCACGGTTTCCCCGCCGCGGTCTACCGCTCACGCCACTGGTGGGTCCCCACCGCGCTGCTCTCCACAGCGGTCGCCGTCCTCCTGGGGTGGTGGATCGGCACCCACCCGGAGGTCCAGTCCTCGATCGCGGCCCCGAGCGACCTGCGGGAGCTCACCCGCCCCGGCGGCGAGTACGAGACCTACTACTCGAGCCATCCGGCGACGTCCTTCGCCGCCCAGGTGTGGACGAACAACGCCCAGGCCGCCGCGATGTGCCTGGTACTCGGCGCCTTCCTCTGCCTGCCGGTCGTCTGGATCCTCTTCCAGAACATGCTCAACGTGGGCGTGGGCATCGGCCTGATGTCCTCGGCAGGCCGCCTCGACACCTTCCTGGGCCTGATTCTCCCGCACGGCCTCCTGGAACTGACCGCAGTCTTCGTAGCGGCCGGTACGGGACTACGCCTCGGGTGGACCGTCATCGACCCCGGCCCCCGCAGCCGCCGATCCGCCCTCGCCGAGGAGGGCCGAGCAGCCCTGGGCATGGCGATAGGCCTGGCCCTGGTCCTCTTCGTCTCGGGCGCCATCGAAGGCTTCGTCACCCCGTCCGGCCTTCCGACCTGGGCCCGCATCGGCATCGGCATAGCCGCCGAACTGCTCTTTCTCGCGTACGTCTACATCCTGGGCGGTCGCGCGGCGCGGGCCGGCGAGACGGGCGACGTCGAGGAGGCCGAACGCAGCGCCTCCGTACCGATCGCTGCCTGATGTGCAGGCACGTCCGCTGAGCTGCTAGTCTCCTCTTCGCCCCACAAAGACCGTTGACACGGGACGTGTGGGGAGGTAGATTAGAACAGTTGCCTAGAACTGGACAAGTCCGGTGGTGACGGTTTAGCATCTGTCAGCTTCCTGGAATTCGGTTCCGGTGAAGCACCTTCCCGATAAATCAGGAACGAGTGGCCGGTCAGTCCGGTCAAAAACTTCTGATAAAGTCGGAATCGCCGAAAGAAAGCCGCAAGGCAGTCGAATAGGCAAAGGCCTCCCAACTGGCCACCGGAAATGAATTCCGACCGGAAACGGAACGGAAAACGGATCTGGTAAGGTTGGAAACACCGAAGGGAAGCCCGGAGGAAAGCCCGAGAGGGTGAGTACAAAGGAAGCGTCCGTTCCTTGAGAACTCAACAGCGT
>NZ_JAPWHT010000777.1:0-2491 GCF_027270795.1 Streptomyces sp. ActVer | reverse complement strand
ATGAACTCCACCAGCGACTCCCCGCCGTGCGCCGCGGAGTACGGATCGGCGAGCCAGGCGTCCACGGCCTCGGGTTCGCGGGCCATCGCCTCGCCGAGCGTCAGCCCGCGCCAGCGCCCCATGTCGCAGTCCCGCAGGGCCGGCTGAGCCAGCGGCGCGAGGCCCAGCGCGTCACCCGTGGCCCGGCTGCGCGGAGTCGGCGAGCAGTACCGCAGCTCGGCCACCGCCAACGGCACCAGCATGTGCGCGACACGTTGCACCTCGCCCCAGCCCGCCTGGTCCAGCGGCCGGTCGTCGTCGAAACGCTCGGCGAGCAGCGAGGAACTGCGGGCGGCGGCGACCAGCGTGACCCGAACATGCATGCGGCGATGGTGGAGGGCGGGACTCCGCAGGTCAAGAGGTGATCGGCAGCGCGCACGGAATGCTCACGGACGGTGGATCACCAAGGACCCGGTGCCATCGGATCTCCGGGCCCGAGCCGGGCCCTGCTCAGGCCCGGAGCACCTCGTCACAGGCCGCCCGCAGCCTCCGTACGCCCTCCGTGATCTCCGCCGTCCCGGCGACCGCCGCGAAGCTCAGCCGCAGGTGTGCGGCCGGGGGTTCGGCGCTGAAGTAGGGGCGACCGGGGGTGACGGCGACGCCCGCGCGGAGCGCGGCGGTGAACAGGGCCTGTTCGTCCGTGCCGTCGGGGAGGCGCAGCCACAGGTGGTAGCCGCCGGACGGGATGTGGGGCAGGGCGAGTTCGGGGAGGTTCAGACGGAGTGCGGCGGCCATCGTGTCGCGGCGGTTCCTCAGCTCGGTCGCGACGGCACGCAGATGCCGTGGCCAGGCGGGCGAGCCGACGAGTTCCAGGGCCGCCTCCTGGAGCGGGCGCGGCACGAAGAAGGTGTCGACGACCTGGATCGCCCGCAGCCGTTCGAGTACGGGCCCGCGGGCGGCCAGCGCGCTCACCCGGAGGCTCGGCGAGGTCGCCTTGGTGAGGGAGCAGACGTGCACGACGACTCCGTCGGGGTCGTCCGAGGCCAGCGGACGCGGCAGCGGCCCCGAGTCCTCGTGCACGAGTCGGCGTACGAAGTCGTCCTCGATGACGAACGCGCCCGCGTCGCGTGCGATCCGCAGGACCTCGCCGCGTCGCTCGGGGGCGAGTACCGCTCCGGTCGGGTTCTGGAAGAGCGGCTGGCAGACGAAGACGCGGGCGCCGGTCGCCCTCAGGGCGTCGGCGAGCAGCGCCGGTTTCACACCGTCCCGGTCCACGGGCACCGGCACGGGTCTGAGGCCGGCGGCGCGGGCGATCGCCAGCATGCCGGGGTAGGTGGGCGACTCGACGAGGACCGGAGCGCCGGGCGGGGCGAGCGCGCGCAGGGCGGTGGTCAGCCCGGACTGGCCGCCCGCCGTGATGAGCACCTCGGCGGCGGTGACGGCACCGCCGATGCCCCGCGCGAACCACTCCCGCAGCTCCGGCAGCCCGTCCACGGGCGGACGCCCCCAGGCACCGGGGCGGCGGCCGGCCCGGGGCAGGGCGGCGGCCATCGCCCGCTCGGGCTGGAGCGAGGGATGCAGATAGCCGCCGTTGAACTCGACGACTCCCGGCGGCGGGGCGGCGAGCGTGGCGACCACCGCGGAGGCGTCGACCGTGCGCGGTACGAGTTCGGCGGCGGAGTCGGCGCTCAGGGCGACCTCCTGCCAGGAGGTGTCCCCGACGGCCGGCCCGGCATCACGCGGCGCCGCCAGGAACGCCCCCGCTCCGGGCCGCGTGACCACCAGCCCCTCGGCGGCCAGCTGGGCCAGCGCCCGGGACACGGTCACGGGACTGACCCGGAACCGCTCGACGAGGGCCCGGCTCGACGGCAGCTTTCCACCCGGAGAGTAGCGGTTCAGCTCGCTCCTCAGCCGATTCGCCAGATCACCGACACTGCTACGCTCTTGCATGAGAGCACAGGATAGCGCTACTGCGCAGACCGCGATAGCGGTGCCCGTCACCCCCGGGCCCGGTCGGCCCGCCACGGGCCGGGGCTCCGCCGCGAGGGCCGGCACCCTCCAGGCCGCCCTCGGCGTCACGGCGTTCTCCCTCACCTTCCCCGCCACCGCCTGGGGTCTTGAGGGGTTCGGCCCCTGGTCGCTCGTCGCCGTACGGACCGTCCTGGCGGCCGTCATCGCGGGCGGCTGCCTGCTCGCCCTGCGGGTGCCGTTCCCCGGGCGCCGTCACTGGGCGGGCCTGGCCGTCGTCGCCGCCGGAGTCGTGCTCGGCTTCCCGCTGCTGACGACGCTCGCCCTGCAGACGTCGACCACCGCGCACGCCGCGGTCGTCGTCGGGCTGCTCCCTCTCACGACAGCCCTGCTCTCGGCGCTGCGCGTCGGCACCCGCCCCTCGCGCACCTTCTGGGTCGCGGCGTCCGCGGGCGCGGCCGTGGTGATCGCGTTCACCGTGCAGCAGAGCGGCGGCGCGCTGGCCGGCGCGGACGCCTATCTCTTCGCGGCATTGCTGGTCTGC
>NZ_JAPWHT010000776.1:0-2498 GCF_027270795.1 Streptomyces sp. ActVer | reverse complement strand
CGGCCTGACCCGCCGCCGCTCCCCCGGCACAGACGCCCTCGACGGCGCGCAGAGCGGCCCGGACCCCGGCCGCGTCCGCCTCCGGGTCGAGGGCCCGCAGCTTGGTCTCGTCGAGATGGGTGTGGGCGGCCACGAAGGACTTGGCGCGGCAGTACACGAGCACGCCCGCGTTGAAGTACTCCCCTCGCTCGACCCGCGGCACCACCCGCAGCAGCGCGTACTCGTAGACGTCACGACCGTCCCGGCCGTCGCGCTCGCTCACTTCGTGCCCTCCTGGCTCGTCCGGACGCGCTCGTGAACGGTGGCGGCGCGGGCGAGCAGCGGCTCCGCGTACGCGCGCCTGAGCGCGTCCGTCGACTCGAACCCCGGTTCGTCCCGCAGCCACTCCTCCGGGATCGCCGCGGTCACCTCGGCGAGCAGCTCCTCGGTGACAAGGGGCGCCAACTCCGCGGCGGCGGAGGCGATGTCGGGGCCGAACGGCGCGAGTGCGTGGTCGGAGGCGTCGTACGGCTTGGCCGCGGAGGCCGCCGCGCCGGGCCAGTTGTGGTGCCAGATCATGGTGGCGCCGTGGTCGATGAGCCACAGATCGCCGTGCCGAACCAGCATGTTAGGGTTCCGCCACGATCGGTCGACATTGTTGACCAGCGCGTCGAACCAGACGATTCTCCCGGCTTCTTCCGGGCTCACCTGGTGCGCGAGGGCGTCGAAGCCGATCGCCCGGGAGAGGAAATCCATCCCGAGATTCAGCCCCCCGCTCGACTTGAGCAACTCCTGCACTTCCTGGTCCGGTTCACCGAGCCCGATGACCGGATCGAGCCCGATCGTGACCAGGCCGGGTACGCGCAGGCCCAGGCGGCGGGCGAGTTCACCACAGACGACCTCCGCGACGAGGGTCTTCCGTCCCTGTCCGGCACCGGTGAACTTCATGACGTACGTTCCGAGATCGTCCGCCTCGACGAGCCCCGGCAGCGAGCCGCCCTCACGCAACGGCGTGACATAGCGGGTCGCGCTGACTTCCTTGAGCATCGCCCCAGGTTACTGGGGCGTTCCCCGTCCACTCGCACGAAGGGATCACCTGTGACCGCCGAAGACCTGCCCCTGCAGCACGCCCGTACGAAACGCTTCTCCCTCGGTGTGCCGCGCGGCTTCACCGTGTCGCCGGACGGCGACCGCGTCGTCTTCCTGCGCACCACGAGCGGCCGCTCCACGACGAGCCTGCTCTGGCTGTACGAGAACGGCGAGGAGCGGCCGCTCGCCGACCCGCTCGCGCTCGGCGACAGCGGCGAGGTCCCGGAGGCCGAGCGGATCCGCCGCGAGCGGGCGCGCGAGACGAGCGCGGGAATCGTCTCGTACGCCACCGACGCGGCCGTCCGCCTGGTCGTGTTCGCCCTCTCGGGCGCCCTGTGGGCCGTACGCACGGACGAGGGCGTCCCGCGCCGGATCCCCACGGCGGGCCCGGTCGTCGCCCCGCGCCCCAGCCCCGACGGCTCCCGCATCGCGTACGTGAGTGACGGCGCCCTCCGCGTCGTACGCATCGACGGCACGGCCGACCGCGCGCTGGCCAGGCCGGAGGGCCCGGAGGTCACGTACGGGCTCTCCGACCACGTCTCGGCCGAGTCACTGCACCGCACAGGGTCCTTCTGGTGGTCGCCGGACGGGGACGCGCTGCTGGTGGTGCGGGTCGACAGCGCGCCGGTCCAGCAGTGGTTCATCAGCGATCCGGCGGACCCGACGCGTCCGCCGCGCGCGATCCGCTATCCGGCCGCGGGCACCGCCAACGCCGAGCTGTCGCTGCACGTGGTGGGTCTGGACGGCGAGCGCGTCGAGGTACGGCTCCCCAAGGAGGCCTCCGAGTCGCATCCGGCGGGTGAGTGGACCGACCCGTCCTTCGAGTACGTCGTGCACGCGGCCTGGGACGGCGCCGGGCCCTCCGCCGTCGTGCAGACCCGGGACCAGCGCTCGGCGTATCTGCTCCGGATCGGTTCCTCTACGGGCCTGACCACGACGCTCCACCATCTCCGGGACGCCGCCTGGCTGGAGTTCATACCCGGAACCCCGGCAGCCACCGCCACCGCCGGTCTCGTCCTCACCACCCAGGAGGGCTCGCGCGGACTGCTGTTGACCGAGACGGGGGTGCGCACTCCGGAGGGCATGTACGTCCACGAACTGCTCGGCGTGGTGGGCGACCGGCTCTACTTCACGGCGTCCGAGGAGCCGACGGAGACGCACGTCTGGTCGTACGACCCGGAGAAGGGCTTCGAGCGGCTGACCGACGAGCCGGGCGTGCACCGCGCCACCGTCGGGGGCGACACCGTCGTCCTGGACAGCACCACCCTCGACGGGCAGACGGTGAGCGTGCTGCGGGACGGCGGACCGGCCGGGCGGATCCGGGTGCTGGCCGAGCGGCCGGTGACCGAGCCGCGCCCCCGCTTCCTGACCCTCGGCGAGCGGGAGCTGCGGGCGGCGCTGTACCTGCCGACGTCGCACGGACCGGGGGC
>NZ_JAPWHT010000775.1:0-2506 GCF_027270795.1 Streptomyces sp. ActVer | reverse complement strand
GACCGACGCACCTACAAAGCCACCCTCAGCATCAACATCTTGACGCCGACGATCAGCCCGTAACTTCACGGCCTTGAGCTAAAGGCCGCGCAGCCGTGGCCCGAGTTCACCGAGCCGACCACGCCGGCTCCGGCTGCGGAGGAAGCGGTGACACGCGACTTCCTGCCACCGGACTTGCGGGTGCCGTCCCGGCAGGAGGTGGCCGGGTTGATGATGCGCTGGCAGCAGCCGCTCGTCATCGGCGGAGAGGTCCGTTCATGCCCTGAGTGCGGTGCGTACCGGGACTGGATTGTCTTCTGCATGAGCGACGACTCGGTGTGGTTGCGCTGCAGGGCCGGCCACGAGACGAAGGAGAGCGGCCTGGATGCGGCCTGGTACAACCGCAACTCCGGTCCGGTGGACGGGTTCCACCCCACCCTCGAAGAGGGACTGCGCCACCTCGGCCACTGAACCCCGGAATCCCCTTGGCTCCCTTCTCCCTGTCGGCGCTTGGAGGGCCGGCTTGGTCAACCTGTCCGTTTCGCAGATCACCAAGGGGTTCGAATGCGCCTTCACACCACGACCGTCCTCAGCCTCACCGCCCTTGCCCTGACAGGCTGTTCGACCAGCAGTGCTGGTTCCAGCGACCCGACTCCCTCGACGGCTGTCTCGGCACACACGGACGGCGACAATGCCCCGGCGTCCGCTCCGCTGTCCTCGGCCGCGCTGGCCGAGCGGCTCCTGGACGAGAGGGATCTGGGTGAGGACTACATCCGGCAGCCGCAGCGCGCAGAGCGGCACGATGACATCTCCGTGATCGGCTGCCCGGCGCTGGAGAAGCTCGGCGGCGAGGCTGCGGTCGGTGGCAGCTTCGACTTCTCCCATGAGGCGAAGGTGTCCTTCACTTACGTCGGTGGCGGCGGTTCCCAGGTGAGCGAGGAGCTGTACAGCGACACCGAGGCAAAGCTTTCGAAGGGCGTGGGCCGGATCTTCGACGTTATGACCTCCTGCCCCACGTACCAGGTCCTCGTCGGCAGTACCTCCGTCACTGTCACGGCTCAGAAGGTGCTCGCCGCCCGGTTGGGGGACGAGCAGTGGAGCCAGTGGCTGACCTTCTTCTCTGGAGGGCGCAACAGCATCCTCAAGCAGACAGCCGTCCGCACCGGGACGGTGGTCGTCGTGGTCTCTGGTAGCCCTGGTCTCGTCGATGCCCACGTGCGCACGGCGGTCGCCAAGGCCAGGGTGGTGAGGTCTACCGGGTGATGAGGCGGGATCGGCAGGCGAAGCAGCGGCGTGGTACCGAAGTTGATCACGGGAGGGTTAACTCCCGCCCGTGATCACACCCCCAGTGCAGGCGGTCGGCACAGAAACGGCAGAAGCCCATACACCTCGTGCTTGTTCTCGGGCACTGATTCAGAACGGGACCTTGATGGAGAAGGTGCCGGGCCGCCCTTGCCGAGCCGTGACCTCGGATGCCCTCTTCTTCATGTCGTCGCGGTTTGTGTCGTAGACCAAGGACAGGGCCTGGTCCAAGAACTCGACTCCCTCCAGGACGTCAGGGATGCGGAGAACGTCCTCGTGGCTGCCGACGTTTCCGATCCACTTGACGGCCAGGAGCAGGTCAGCGGCGTCCGCGTGCTGCGGCAGCGCGGACTTGAAAGTTGCGATCCGGTTGTCGAGGCTAAGCCTGACGGCCTTTGCCGCGCGATTGAGCTTCGTACGGATGACTCCCCGGTCATCCATCAGGGCCTCGACCGCCGCCCGGATCCTGTTCGCGGCAGCATTGGGGTCGAGCCAAAGGAGCTTGGCTGCGGCGTCCACTCGCTCCCCGACCTCCGAGGGGCAAAGGCCGCGACTTTCCAGCAGGGGCAGCGCAGGGAAGAACATAGTCGGCGTCCAGTGCTGCTCGTACTGGACGTCGTCCCGGCCTGCCCAGCCGACGGTCATCTCCCCGATGACGCGCACGTGGTCGCAGGTCTCTTTCCTGCACGTGAGCAGGCAGTGGAAAGTACCCCGAATCCACTCGGGTTCCCACACATCGTGGTCGTGCAAGGACTTACTGGTGACCGACTCCTCTGCCACGAACGAGTCGGGGACTGGGAGCAAGACCCCTCGCGTGCACGTGGGGCACGGGACGTGGGGCCAGTCATCCAGGCTCTCGGGGAAGCCTTTAGCGATTTCCCGTAGATCCTTAATTAAGAGGTTTGCCATGGTGTCGTATCTTGCCAGCGCCAACGACCCCACGGGAGAGGTTTTCGAGTAGGTCGAATGCGGCTCGCCAGGGTGCAGCTGAGCCGCAAGGGCATGATCGTTCTCGTCGGCATTTTCTGTACCGGAACGACTCACGTCCGGGGCAGGCCAGCAGACAGCACGTCAGCCGTGAATGGCCCACGGTTGGCCTCGTCGACTGCCCCTTCGATCACGCGCTCGCTGTTGCCCCAGAACGCAACGGGTGCGGCTGAACGGAAAATCAACGGTCCGGTGGGCAGGCGGTAGCGTCCGGGTGGCGGAGCCGTCCCGGACTGGT
>NZ_JAPWHT010000774.1:0-2508 GCF_027270795.1 Streptomyces sp. ActVer | reverse complement strand
GACGCCCCCCGTGACGCCGCCGCACCCGGCACCCCGGCTTCGGCTCCCGCCGCCGCTCCTGCTCCCCCCGAGGACACGGCTCGCGGGGAGCACACGCACAGCGAGACGCCGATTCCGCAGCCGAGGGTGACGCGCGAGGTGCTCCCGGCCTCGGCGGACGCGCCGGGAACTGGTGCACGCCGGACTTCGACGGCCGCTTCCGGCCGCCCGGCCGCCCCCGAGGCCCTCGGAGACCCCTGGCACCACGGGACCTCCGGAGCCCCCGCCGCTCCTGGCGGCTTCGGGGGACCTGGAAGCCACGGCACTCCCGGAGGACTCGGAGCGCCGAGCGCACCGGCGGCGCCCGGCGGCCCCGGCGTTCGCGATGGATCAGGCGCACGTGATGGATCCGGCGTTCGTGGTGGATCCGGCGCACGCAGTGGATCCGGCTCGCGAGGCGTCCCCGCCGCCCGTACGTCTTCCGCGCCCCCCTCCCTGTCCGGGTCCCCCCGCCCCGCGATTCAGCGAGCCTCCGTCCGCGGCCAGATCCTCGACGCCCTGCGGGCCGCCCTCGTGGCCGGCGAACTCGCCCCCGGTGAGGTCTATTCGGCCCCCGCGCTCGGCGAGAGCTTCGGTGTCTCGGCGACACCCGTGCGCGAGGCCATGCAGCAACTCGCCACCGAGGGCGCCGTGGAGGTCGTACCGAACCGGGGCTTCCGCGTCGTGGAGCGCGGCGCCCGCGAGCTGGCCGAACTCGCCGAGATCCGCGGGCTGATAGAGGCGCCCGTGATGCTGCGCCTGGCCCGCGCCCTGCCGGCCGACGACTGGGAGGACCTGCGGCCCCTCGCGGAGGAGACGGCCCGGGCTGCGGCCGTCGGCTGCCGGGCGACGTACGCCGAGGCCGACCGCGCCTTCCACCGGGCGATCCTCGACCTCGCGGGCAACGAGCAGCTCGTACGTATCGCGGACGAACTTCACCGGCGTGCGCAGTGGCCCCTCGGCGGCAGCCCCACCGCTCGCGCCCGCCTTGAGCTGATGGCGGACGCGGCGCAGCATCTTGCCCTTCTGGACGCCCTGTCCGCGCAGGACCTGTCGGCGGTCGAGGCGCTGCTGCGGGAACACTTCGTCAGCATGTGAGACTCCGCCGGCCGCAGGCCCCTTCAAGGGGCGCGGGGCTGTGACATTTGCGGCTGCGCCGCGGGGCGCGACCAGCCCCCACGCACCCGCACATGCCACATCAGCCGGCGGCAGCCACACGGCTCAGGCGGTTGCCGCCGGCGGAGTCAACTGGTCCGCCAGCCAGGTCGGTACGCCTCCAAGGAGACGGAACAGACGTCCCGCCTCGGCGCGCAAGCGCGAGGCCTCCGGCTCGGTCTCCGCGTCGGCCAGGGAGGCCAGCGCCGGAGCCGTGCCCACCAGATAGCCCAACTCCTCCCGGATGCGCAGGGATTCACCGAAGCCGTGTCGTGCCTCCACCAACTCGCCCTCGCGCAGGGCGAGTCCGGCGAGGTGGCGCCAGGTGAAGGAGAGCAGCAGGGGGTCGTCCTGGGCGGTGGCGCCTGCGTGGGCGCGGCGATAGGCGGCGCGCGCGGACTGCGGGGAGTGGGCGAGGTTCTCGGCGAGCAGCCCGCGCCGGAAGTCGAGCAGAGCCCGGCCCGGAGCGCCGGGCGCGATCAGTGCGGCGGCCCGGCCCAGCGCGGCCCGTGCCTCGTCGGCCCGGTCGCGGACGGCGAGCAGAGTGGACGCGTACGCGAGCTGCCCGCGCTCGCACGCCGCGGCGCCCCGCCCGTCGTCGGACCGGGCCAGCGCCTCCGCCGTACGCAGCGCGTCCTCCGCGTCCGCCCAGCCCTGCTCGGTGTAGAGGCACCGCTCGACGAGGAGCGAGGCCCGCTGGAGCGCGGCCGATGCCGTGTGCGGTTCGAGGAGCGCCGCCGCGTCGGCCCAGCAGGCGCGCGAGCGCAGCCGCCACACCGCGGTCTGGAGTGGATCGTCCCCTGCAGTCGTCCCGTAACCAGACATGGCGGTATGCGCCACGTTGCCCTCCCCGAGCACGCCATTGAGCTGTTGAGTGGTGGCGGCATCTCAGCACGAATGCACTCGCCCGGCCAAGGGGGTGGGTGAAGGATTTCACAAAGTCGTGGGACAAGGGGTGCGGCGGCGAAGGCACTTGGTGCCATCTGCCGCGCACCCTCGTGACCTCAGCTCATGCGCAACGCCAGGAAGAAGTCGAGCTTGTCCTCCAGGCGGGAAAGATCGCGACTCGTCAACTGCTCGATGCGTCCCACCCGGTAGCGCAGCGTGTTGACGTGCAGGTGCAGACGGGCGGCGCACCGGGTCCAGGAGCCGTCGCAGTCGAGGAACGCCTCAAGGGTCGGGATCAGCTCGGCGCGGTGGCGCCGGTCGTAGTCGCGGAGGGGATCGAGCAGCCGCGCCGTGAAGGCGCGCCGCACGTCGTCCGGCACGAAGGGCAGGAGCAGGACGTGCGACGCCAGCTCCTGGTGCCCGGCCGGGTGTGCGCGGCCGGGCACC
>NZ_JAPWHT010000773.1:0-2553 GCF_027270795.1 Streptomyces sp. ActVer | reverse complement strand
CCGCCGTACGAGCCGCGCGCGGAGCCCTGCCGGCCTGGGCCGCCACCCCGCCCGCCGAGCGCGCCGAACGGATCGCCGCACTCCGGGACGTCCTCGTCGCCCGCAAGGAGGAGATCGCCGAGACGGTGACCGCCGAACTCGGCTCACCGCTCAAGCTCTCGCAGGCCGTGCACGTCGGGGCGCCCATCGCGGTCGCCGGTTCGTACGCCGAGCTGGCCGCCTCGTACGCCTTCGAGGAGAAGGTCGGGAACTCGACCGTCCACCTGGAGCCGGTCGGTGTGGTCGGCGCGATCACCCCCTGGAACTACCCGCTGCACCAGATCGTCGCCAAGGTCGCCCCGGCGCTCGCGGCCGGCTGCACGGTCGTGCTGAAGCCCGCCGAGGACACCCCGCTGACCGCCCAGCTCTTCGCGGAGGCGGTCCACGAAGCGGGCCTTCCGGCCGGGGTCTTCAACCTTGTCACCGGCCGTGGCCCGGTCGCGGGCCAGGCACTCGCCGGGCACGAGGGTGTGGACCTGGTCTCCTTCACCGGCTCGACGGCCGTCGGCAGGCAGATCGGCGCGACGGCGGGCGCGGCCGTCAAGCGGGTCGCCCTGGAACTCGGCGGCAAGTCCGCCAACGTCATCCTGCCGAGCGCCGACCTCGCCAAGGCGGTCAACGTCGGCGTGGCCAACGTGATGTCCAACTCCGGCCAGACGTGCAGCGCCTGGACCCGAATGCTGGTCCACGACTCGCAGTACGACGAGGCGGTCGCGCTGGCGGTGGAGGCGGCGGCGAAGTACGGCGAGCGCATGGGTCCCGTCGTCAACGCCAAGCAGCAGCAGCGCGTGCGGAGTTACATCGAGAAGGGCGTCGCGGAGGGGGCGAGGCTGGTGGCCGGCGGCCCCGAAGCCCCGCGCGACCAGGGCTACTTCGTCAGCCCGACCGTCTTCGCGGACGTGACCCCCGAGATGACGATCGCCCAGGAGGAGATCTTCGGCCCGGTCCTCTCGATCCTCCGCTACGAGGACGAGGCCGACGCGCTGCGGATCGCCAACGGCACGGTGTACGGGCTGGCGGGGGCCGTGTGGGCCGGCGAGGTGACCGAGGCCGTGGCTTTCGCGCGACAACTCGACACCGGGCAGGTGGACATCAACGGCGGACGCTTCAACCCCCTTGCTCCCTTCGGCGGTTACAAGCAGTCGGGGGTCGGCCGGGAGCTGGGCTCGCACGGCCTGTCCGAGTACCTCCAGACCAAGTCCCTGCAGTTCTAGTCCCAGGAGGGGTGTACGACATGGCTCGTGCGACGCACACGGTTCGCGCCGCTGTTCTGCCCGCGGTCGGGGCTGCGCTGGAGATCACCGAGATCGAGCTGCCGGAGGTGCCGGGGCCCGGGCAGGTCAGGGTCCGGCTGGCCGCGGCCGGGGTCTGCCACTCCGACCTCTCCCTGTCCGACGGCACCATGCGGGTGCCGGTGCCCGCGGTGCTCGGCCACGAGGGGGCGGGGACCGTCGTCTCCGTCGGACCCGGGGTCACGCACGTTGCTGCCGGTGACGGGGTGGTCCTCAACTGGGCCCCCTCCTGCGGCAGTTGCCACGCCTGCTCGCTGGGCGAGGTGTGGCTGTGCGCCAACGCGCTGGTGGGCGCGGGGGAGGTGTACGCGCGGCGCTCCTCCGACGGGGCCGAGCTGTATCCCGGGCTGAACGTCGCCGCGTTCGCCGAGGAGACGGTGGTGGCGGGCGCCTGCGTGCTCCCCGCGCCGACCGGGATTCCGCTCACGGACGCGGCTCTGCTCGGCTGCGCCGTGCTCACCGGGTACGGGGCCGTCCACCACTCGGCGCGGGTACGGGCCGGGGAGACCGTGGCCGTGTTCGGGGTGGGCGGGGTCGGTCTCGCCGCGATCCAGGCCGCGCGGATCGCGGGTGCCTCGACGATCGTGGCGGTGGATGTGTCGCCGGAGAAGGAGTCGCTGGCGCGGGCGGCCGGGGCGACGGAGTACGTCGTCGCTTCCGACACCACCGCGCGGGAGATCCGGGGGCTCACGGGCAAGCAGGGGGTCGATGTGGCGGTGGAGTGTGTGGGCCGGGCCGTCACGATCCGTACGGCCTGGGAGTCCACCCGTCGGGGCGGCCGTACGACGGTCGTCGGCATCGGTGGCAAGGACCAGCAGGTCACCTTCAACGCCCTCGAACTCTTCCACTGGGGCCGTACGCTCTCCGGTTGCGTCTACGGCAACTCGGACCCGGCCCGTGACCTGCCGCTGCTTGCCGACCACGTCCGTGCGGGGCGCCTGGACCTGAGCTCCCTGGTGACCGAGCGGATCGCTTTGGAAGGCATCCCGTCGGCCTTCGAGAACATGCTGGCGGGGAAGGGGGGCCGGGCGGTGGTGGTCTTCTAGGCCGCCAGAGGCCTTTCCTCGCCCCGCCCATTCCTGTCCCCTGGGGCTCCGCCCCAGACCCCAGGGCGTGCGATTTCGGGTGCGGGCCCGGCTGTGGCTGGTCGCGCAGTTCCCCGCGCCCCTTTCAGGGGCGCGGGGAACTGCGCAATCTTTTGCGGGGGTTCGGGGGCGGAGCC
>NZ_JAPWHT010000772.1:0-2558 GCF_027270795.1 Streptomyces sp. ActVer | reverse complement strand
CGCCCGAACCTCGGCACCCGCGAGATCCTCATCCCCGCCCTCAAGGGCGGCGACATCGACCAGAGCCCGTCGAGGCCGATGTCCGCGACGAGCGCAGGGAGGCCCCCGTGGCCGCTGCCAGGAACGACCGGGCCCCAGAGGCCGACACCACCGCCGACGCCGAGGACGGCGCCCCGCGCCGCGCCCGCCGCCGTGCCACGCGCAAGGCCGCCGGAGGCTTCGCCGCACCCGCGCCGGACAAGAGCACGGAGACCGAGAAGGACTCCTCGCGGCGTCCCGCGCGTCCCGCGGTCGCCGTGTTCCAGGCGCCCGTCTTCGCCGAGCCGATGTTCCAGACGCCGGAGCGCGCCGCGGCCGCCGCCGCTGCCGAGGCCGCCGAGGAGCCCGAGGACGTCGTGGAGCCGGTCCAGGAGGCCGCAGCCCCCGCCGCCGAGGAGGAGACGGGCGGATCGCGCAGGCGCCGCCGCAGGAAGGCCGAGGAGCCCGCCGCCCCCGTGGCGGAGGCCCCCGAGCCCGAGGAGGAGCCCGTCGACGAGGAGTCCGCGGAGGACACCGCCGACGACTCCGCCGAGGGTGACGACGGCGAGGAGACCGGTTCGCGCCGTCGGCGCCGTCGTGGCGGCCGTCGCCGCCGCAGGGGCGAGTCCGCCGAGGCGGACGGCGAGTCGGCCGACGGCGACGACTACGCCGCCGAGCAGTCCGAGCAGGCTGCCCAGGACACCGAGGACACCGCCGAGCAGACCGAAGAGGACGCCGAGGACGAGCGCGAGGAGTCGGGCGGCTCCAGCAGCAGCCGGCGCCGCCGTCGCCGTCGTCGTCGCGCCGGTGACTCGTCCGGCGAGGCCGAGTCGGGCGACAACGACCCCGAGCGCACGGTCGTCAAGGTCCGTGAGCCGCGCAGCAAGAAGGAAGAGCGGTCCGACGCCTCGGACGAGGTGCAGTCCATCAAGGGCTCGACCCGCCTGGAGGCCAAGAAGCAGCGCCGCCGCGAGGGGCGCGAGCAGGGCCGCCGCCGCGTTCCGATCATCACCGAGGCCGAGTTCCTGGCCCGGCGTGAGGCCGTCGAGCGCGTGATGGTCGTCCGCCAGAGCGGCGAGCGCACCCAGATCGGCGTCCTGGAAGACAACGTGCTCGTCGAGCACTACGTCAACAAGGAGCAGGCCACCTCGTACGTCGGCAACGTCTACCTGGGCAAGGTCCAGAACGTGCTGCCGTCGATGGAGGCCGCCTTCATCGACATCGGCAAGGGCCGCAACGCCGTGCTGTACGCCGGTGAGGTCAACTTCGAGGCGCTGGGCATGGCCAACGGCCCCCGCCGTATCGAGAGCGCCCTCAAGTCCGGCCAGTCGGTCCTCGTGCAGGTCACCAAGGACCCGATCGGCCACAAGGGCGCCCGCCTCACCAGCCAGGTGTCCCTCCCCGGCCGCTACCTGGTCTACGTGCCCGAGGGCTCGATGACCGGCATCAGCCGCAAGCTGCCCGACACCGAGCGCGCGCGTCTGAAGACCATCCTCAAGAAGATCGTCCCCGAGGACGCGGGCGTCATCGTGCGCACCGCCGCCGAGGGCGCGAGCGAGGACGAGCTGCGCCGTGACGTCGAGCGGCTGCAGGCGCAGTGGGAGGACATCCAGAAGAAGGCGAAGGGCGGCAACGCCCCGACGCTGCTCTACGGCGAGCCGGACATGACCGTCCGCGTCGTCCGCGACATCTTCAACGAGGACTTCACCAAGGTCATCGTGAGCGGCGACGAGGCGTGGGACACCATCCACGGTTACGTTGCCCATGTCGCCCCCGACCTGGCCGACCGGCTGTCGAGGTGGACCTCCGAGGTCGACGTCTTCGCGACGTACCGGATCGACGAGCAGCTCGCCAAGGCGCTGGACCGCAAGGTCTGGCTGCCGAGCGGTGGTTCGCTGGTCATCGACAAGACCGAAGCGATGATCGTCATCGACGTCAACACCGGCAAGTTCACCGGTCAGGGCGGCAACCTCGAAGAGACGGTCACCAGGAACAACCTGGAGGCGGCCGAGGAGATCGTGCGCCAGCTTCGGCTGCGCGACCTCGGCGGCATCGTCGTCATCGACTTCATCGACATGGTCCTGGAGTCCAACCGCGATCTGGTGCTGCGCCGCCTCCTGGAGTGCCTGGGACGCGACCGTACGAAGCACCAGGTCGCCGAGGTGACCTCGCTGGGCCTCGTCCAGATGACCCGTAAGCGGGTCGGCCAGGGCCTGTTGGAGTCGTTCTCCGAGACCTGCGTCCACTGCAACGGCCGTGGCGTGATCGTGCACATGGAGCAGCCGACCTCGGCCGGAGGCGGCGGCAAGCGCAAGAAGCGCGGCCGTGGCGGCGCCGAGCAGACCCACGAGCACGAGCACACGCACGAGACGGAGTCGGCCGAGCCCGACGAGACGGCGGCCGAGGTCGCGGCGGAGGTCGCCGAGCCTGCCGCGCTGCCCGAGCCCGAGTTCGTACCGGACGAGGAGCTCTACAGCAGTGCCGCCGAGGCGGAGGCCGCGGCCACGCGTGGCGGCCGTTCGCGGCGCCGTGCAGGCCGG
>NZ_JAPWHT010000771.1:0-2559 GCF_027270795.1 Streptomyces sp. ActVer | reverse complement strand
CCCCTGAAGACAAAAAGCCAGGGGCGGAGCCCCGCTTTTTAGGGGCGCGGGGAACTGCGCGACCAGCCCCCACCCACCCGCAGACGACAACGGCCCCCGCGGAGCGTTCAGCCGCGCTTGCGCTTCTTGAAAAGCAGCCGCGGCAACCCCGCCGGAATCGCCTGCCGCGTAGTCGCCGACGTAGGCAACGGCGCCGCAGCCAACGACCCGTCCGGCAGCGACGCAGTCGCCCCCGTCGGCGCGAGCCGAACCACCCGGCACTCCCGGGCCCACCGCCCGGTCATGGCCTCGCCATCGGGCGCGTTCAACCGCTTGCCCTTCAGCTCGCCGACGGCCGCGTCCCACTCCTCGGACCCGGGAGCGAGCTCCACCACCTTCGCGGACCAGGAGACGAGGCGACCGCCCTTGTCCTTGCTGCGGACCGTGACGACGGCCTCGCCCCCGTCCACGAGCCCGGGCAACGGCTGCTCACCGGGCCCGTCCCCGACCAGACACACCGCGCCGTCGTGCCACACGTGCCACAGGGCTTGGGAGGAGGCGCCGTCCCCCTGGGCGGAGACCCCGTCCCCCTGGACGGGAAGTCCCCGCACCCAGATGAGCCCGGACTTCTTGGTGGCCTCCTCGACGAGGGCCTGATCGAGCAGCTGATCCGACATGGGGGCCAGCCTAGTGCCGGGCCCCTCAGGGCAGGTCAGAGCCAGCCGTTGCGCTTCAGGGTGCGGTGGATGCCCAGGCAGAGCATCACGGTGATGCCCATGACCACCGGGTAGCCGTACTTCCAGTGCAGTTCCGGCATGTGGTCGAAGTTCATGCCGTACACCCCGCACACCATCGTCGGCACGGCGATGATCGCCGCCCAGGACGTGATCTTGCGCATGTCCTCGTTCTGCGCGACCGAGGCCTGCGCGAGGTTGGCCTGGAGGATCGAGTTGAGCAGCTCGTCGAAGCCCACGACCTGCTCCTGGACCCGCGCGAGATGGTCGGCGACATCGCGGAAGTACTTCTGGATGTCGGGGTCGACCAGCCGCATCGGCCGCTCGCTCAGCAGCTGCATGGGCCGCATCAGCGGCGACACCGCGCGCTTGAACTCAAGCACCTCACGCTTGAGCTGGTAGATCCGCGCCGAGTCGACACCGCGCGACACCCCGCCCCGGGGCCCGGGCGAGAACACCTCGGTCTCGACCTCGTCGACGTCGTCCTGGAGGGCGTCCGCGACCGCCACGTACCCGTCGACGACGTGGTCGGCGATGGCGTGCAGTACGGCCGAGGGGCCCTTGGTGAGCAACTCGGGGTCGTCCTGCAGCCGGTGCCGCAGCGCCCGCAGCGAGCCCTGGCCGCCGTGCCGCACGGTGATGAAGAAGTCCCGTCCGGTGAAGCACATCACCTCGCCGGTCTCGACGACCTCGCTGGTGGCGGTGAGCTCGTCGTGCTCGACGTAGTGGATGGTCTTGAAGACGGCGAACAGTGTGTCGTCGTACCGCTCCAGCTTGGGCCGCTGGTGGGCGTGGACGGCGTCCTCGACGGCCAGCGGGTGCAGCCCGAACTCGGCTGCCACACCGGCGAATTCGGCCTCGGTCGGCTCGTGCAGGCCGATCCAGGCGAACCCGCCGTCCCGCCGCGCCTGACGGATCGCCGCACGCGGGGTGAGGCCGTCGTCGGACGGGAGGCGGACGCCGTCGCGGTAGACCGCGCAGTCCACGACGGCCGAACTGGCCCCGGCCGCGCGGGTGGTGTCGTACGCGCCGCCGTCCTTGCGCAGCGAGGGACGGACCGCGGCACGCAGGTCACGAATCATCGACATGGCTGGCTCCTTCGCGGAACGAGAGCCGCCGGCAACGGTTGAGACTGCCCGGAATGGGGACGTCCTGACTGCGGATGTTTGGCACGTCCACAAAGCGGGGAGCACCGCACCGTCGCGGTGGCAGCTTCGCTACTGATACAGATCAGAAAAATTCAGACAGATCAGGAAAAACGAAGTGCTCTTCCGTTGTGCACCGGAGGCCAGGACGCGAGTGCGAGGGGTGGCAGCCAGTAGAGCGTGAGCTCTGGAGCTGAGAGGGACTCAGCAGCCGGAAGAGCGGGTGGTACTGCACGGTCGACTTCGATCCATGGAGCCCCACCTCCTCCGGCCGGTCCCCCGTAGGGGAGGTCCATCCCCCGTAGGGGAGTCTCATGCGTCGAGACTGTCGAGACTTGGGTCGGGACTCGAGAGCGACGCTTCTGCGTGCTGCCCCGACCAGCGGCCAAGACTATCAGCCGACTGAAGTGTCAAGCCGTCGCTTTGCCCGTCACTGACGAGTTCTATGCTCGGCGCATGGCTGATGTTCTTCCTCTGGTCG
This sequence comes from Streptomyces sp. ActVer, assembly GCF_027270795.1. NCBI lineage: Bacteria > Bacillati > Actinomycetota > Actinomycetes > Kitasatosporales > Streptomycetaceae > Streptomyces > Streptomyces sp. ActVer. The sequence goes on along the minus strand of NZ_JAPWHT010000771.1, from coordinate 220 downwards.
AGGCCCGGTTGCGTACCGCGCTGGGTGAACCGGACGCGCGCGCCGCGGTGACCTTCCTCGGCACGGACCGCATCGAGGTGCTCCGCTTCAGCGACGGAACCGCCGGAGAAGCGGACCAGGGGATCGTCCGCTACGCCACGCTCGGCATGTCGGCCCAGCCGATGGCCGACCCCACGGCGGTCGTCGCCGATCCGGTCGCGGGCCCGCGCGCCGAGCTGGT
>NZ_JAPWHT010000770.1:0-2573 GCF_027270795.1 Streptomyces sp. ActVer | reverse complement strand
CGTCACCATCCCCAGCCTGACCACCGCCGCAGGCACCGGCGGCCCCCGCACGGTCGCCACCGTCGCGGTCACCGGCTACGTCGGCCTGCTCGCCGGCCCCGCCCTCATCGGCGCCCTCGCCACCGTCACCGCCCTGTCGCACGCGCTGCTGCTGCCCGCCCTCCTCGCCGCTGCCGTCGCCGCCCTCGCTCCCAAAGCCCTGGAGAAACCCAGCCCTTGACCCACACCTCCGTCTCCCCGAACGGCGTGGACGCCCTACTCCTCGACTACAACGGAGTCCTCGGACTCCAGCCCAGCCCCGGCATGTGGACCCGCCTCGCCGACCTCGCCGAGTGGCCCGACCGACACCTCCCCTCCTTCCAAGAAGCCTTCTGGGCCCCCCGGAACGCGTACGACGCAGGCGAACTGAGCGATCTCGCCTACTGGGCGAAGGTGCTCGGGCACCATCCCGGCGCGGTGGCTGCGTACGCTGCGGGCCGCCGATACCGCCATGTGGACCCGCACCGACCCCAGAGTCCTCGACATCCTGTACCGCGCCCGGGCCGCGGGGCTGCCCATGGTGCTCCTCTCCAACGCCCCGGCCCACCTCAGCGACGTCCTGGACGCCACCAACTGGCGGCGCGATCTGATGAGTGACGCCCTGTACTCCGCCCGCTTGGGCCTGTGTAAGCCCGATTCGGCCGCGTACGAGCACGCCCTGGCGGCCACCGGCGTCGCCGACCCGGGACGCGTGCTGTTCGTCGACGACCGCGAGGACAACTGCAGGGCCGCCGCCGAGTTGGGCCTGCGCGCCCTGCACTACGCCGGCCAACCCGCAGACCTGGAACACCAGCTGCTGCCCGCACTTGCGAACAGCACGCGTACCTGACCAGAAGCGTGTGCTCATCTCCCCAGCCTCAACCTCAGGACTTTCGTGCCCGACACCGAAGAGATCGACGGCGACAACTACGTATCCCCGCGCTACCTCGCAGGCAGCACTTGCGATGCAGACCCCGCGCTGGCGCCGCTCCTCGCGCTTGGCTTCGACCTCCATCACGACAACCTCGCCAACGCCTACGTCACTGCGCCCGACCACCGCGTCCGACTCGGATTCCTGCCCGAGGGCGACGACGACGGACTGTGGCGGATCAGCGCCTACCGCGACCGCTTCGCCCCGCCAGCGTGGGGCGTCAGTTTCAACGACACCGCACCCACGGAGTTCGTCACCGCCTTCACCACCGCCCTCGCTCAGGCGTACACCGCCGGCCCCGACATCTACCTCGCCGAGCCCGACCTCAAGGACCCCGAGCTCGGCGCCTTCGACGCAGTCGTCCCGCTCATCAAAAACGGCTGGCAGTTCCAGCACCCGCGCTGGGGCGTGATGGAACTGCAGTCCCCGGACGGGATGGCCACCTGTGAGTACACCACCGGCCGCCTCGACCCGGAGAAGGAACTCACCACTCTGGAGGCCCGCTGGCACCTGTGGGGCGGACCGAAGAACAGGTACGCCCGCTGGTACGCCACCGCCACCACCAACACCCCCACCGCTCTGGTGAAGGCCATCACCCAGAGCGTGTCCGACCCGGCACCCCTGCCACGCTGGAGGGACTCGATGCTCCCTGGGCTGCGCCAGGCCGCACAGCTCACTCCCATCACACCGCCCGCGCCCCCGGTTCCGACCCCGCTCGACGTCCAGCGCGCCCTCACCCGCCGACCGCCGGCACTCGGCACCCGCAGCGTCCCGCGCTGGAGCACGGCCACCCTTCCTCCGGCGCCCGCCGCCCCACGCACGGCCGCGCGCCGCTGATCCGCCGCCACCCACGACCAGCAACTCCCTCCCGCCGAACGGACCTTGTGTCACTCAGCCCTCTGGACGATCTCGACGTGGTCGAGGTCCTGCCCCGCCACCTCGCCGGCCCCGGCATCCACGACCTCGTCGACGTATGGCCCTTCCCTTTCGATCAGGGCTGGACCCTCCACCACTCCGGAGACGGCCCCGCCATCGTGATCAGTCCCGGTATGCAGCTGCTCGCCGGGCACGTACCGTCCGAGGACCACGTGCGCGGTGGCGAGTGGCTGATCGCCGCACACAAGGAGCCCTTCCTGTCGGCCACCTGGACGGCCACGCTCGACGCCAGTACCCCCGTCGAACTCGTTCGCGACCTGTATGCCGAAGTGCTCGCGCTGTGACAGGCGAACAGACAGGGCGAACGCAACCTGCTGCGCCCAGACGACGTCCGCCCCCAAGACGTATACCTGCCGCTGCTCACCGCCCGCTGGCACCACACGGTCAAGACGGACGGAGTCCAGTACTTCCGCAGCCCAGACGGCTACGGCATGCTGCAACACGCTTACGTGCACAAGAACGTGGCCGCACCCGTCTGGTCCGCGTGGGGCGGGCCACCGGACCACCCGCTGTGGAAGGCCACGTTCTCCTCCGCCGTGCCCGCCTCCCTGGTCGCGGCGTTCGCCTCCTCCCTGGCCTCACCCGTGCCGCTCGCCCGCGCCATGGGGAACATTCCGGCCGACACCCGCCTCCATCTCACCCTCCCCGCCGCTCTGACCTATGCCGCCGCGCGCCAGGGCGCCGGCAC